>CBDUBP010000224.1:0-4510 GCA_965365415.1 uncultured bacterium
ATTCTTCATGACCTGCGCGGTTTCGTTTTCAATTCCGCCACTAACAAGTTCGCCGTTTAAGGGATCGATCGCGATCTGCCCGGAAGTAAAAAGCGTGTTGCCTGCAAGGATCGCCTGGCTGTAAGGCCCGATTGGCATTGGTGCATTTTCGGTGTAAATGATTTTCTTCATTATCTTAAAGTTCTGTCTTCCTGATTTCGTTTTTCCCACTTGATGTCGCTCAAAACACCCGATTTGATCCCGATAAAGAAATACCACGAAGCGCGTTCGTCGAGCGGTGTCCAGCTAAAATCCATCCGCCAGCTCAAAAGGTCACGTTCAAACCTGAGCTGTGTGAAGGAGACGCCTTTTTGGACAAAATCGTAACCTGTCGACACGCCGACTTTCCATTTCGGAGTCAGATCTGTATTCGCGGAAACCATCAATGAATTTCCGACGATCTCATTTTCACGCGCGCGGTTTCCGTATGTAAGTGAATAGGCGAGGGTGAGATCCCATGGAATCTTCGCATTAAAAAAGCTGACGCTTGCATCATTGTCTTCCCCTTCGTCGAACTGGCTTTCGCGCCGGTCGCTGAAATCGGTGTTGGTCCCAAAGAGGTCGTCTTCACGTCCGCCGTTTCGGACGCCGATATTGTCTTCGCGCTTTTTGTTCCCGTCGCCGCCCTGAAAGATCGAATATCCGACGGTAAGGTTCGCAGCGGTAAACCTGAAAAGGCTTCCGCCATTGTCGATATTGAATTGCCCGATCCTTCGTCCGGCTGCATTGATCGCATACGGATCGAGTTCCGCGCGGAAGTTTATGTTCATCTTGTCCTTAAAAAGCAATGTTCCGCCACTGATGTTCAATGCCTGCCAGCGAAGTGAATCGGCCGCCATGTTGTATGACGTCTGGAATGTCAGGTTGTTGAGCAGCATGATCTTGCGGGGTTCCGTTTTGGTCGTGTCCTTGTCGACCACTTTGGCTTCGACGCTGTTAGATAAGCTGAAATTTAAGCTGTTCGAATACGCTTTTCCCGGCGAGCCGAAAATTCCATTTGCAAAACGCGTATATTCTTGTGATCGCGTACCGCTTCCGTCAGGGTCGTAGTTTTCGTAATACCTGTCGAAACTCGGCGTATACGACCACGAAACCTGAGGCTTTATGACATGGCGGATCGCCTGCAGTTTCCTGTTCTCTCCACGGTTGAAAGTTCCGTAGATCGTAGTTCCGAGACTCGAAGAAAAGGAATACGTGCGAAACGAATCAAATCCGCGGACTTCGCGATCGACGACGGTATTCGACACTTCATTAAATTCTTTACGGATCGTTTTAAAATACCACACTTCCTGATAGATGACCGTCGACGTTGCGCTCAGGTATTTCAATAACTTGAAATTCGTGCTTAGCGGGATCGAATGCTGGAAACCAGAATTGGCATCGCGGAACATCTCGGATTTAAAGAAAAGCGAATCGAAGGTATTGATCCGGTTCTCGCCTCGCAGGTTGTATTGGATGTTGATGTTTTTAAAGAATCCTTTTTTGATGCCGTCTTTTGGGGCGAAAGGAAAAATCCGGTCGACGCTCGCCTGGAATGTCGGCAGTGTCATTGTGATTCGCTGCGTTTCATTATTCTGCGAATGCGTGGCATTGATCGACATGTTGACCTGCGGGACGGTCTGAAAGGTTTTTGAATACGATATCGATGAACTCAATGTATTGTTGAGCTGCGAACCAACATTGACCTGGTTGATCGATTGCCGGAAATATTGCGTGCTTCCAAGGTTAACCGCTGCCGAAAAACGCGAATTAGGGTTCGACTTGCCGTCCTTCCCGTGTGACCATTGGATATTATAGATCTTTCCGCGTGAATATTCGGGAAAACCGCGTTCACCCGTCACGAGGTTTTCAAACCTCAGATTAAGGTTGCCGCGAAAGCGGTATCTTTTTGCATAATTGCTTTCGAAACGCAGGCCGTAACTGCCGTTGGTGTAATAATCACCCAATACGGCAAGATCGTAATTGTCGCTAAGCGCAAAATAGTATCCGCCGTTTTGCAGGGAATAACCGCGTTGCCGCGAATCGCCGTAAGTAGGCACAAGGATTCCCGATTGTGCTTTGTTGGTCATCGGGAAAAAAGCAAAGGGCAAAGCCAGCGGTGTCGGCACATCGGCAATGACCATATTGGTGACACCGACGACGACCTTTTTGCCGGGAACGAGTTTGACACGGTCGGTTTGAAAGTAATATTCAGGGTTTTCGATGTCTTTCGCCGTTGTGAACCGCGCCCGTTTCATGAAATAGACCGAATCGTTCTCTTTTTTGGTGATTTCCGCTTTTACACGGAATTCGCCCTGATCGGTTCGTGAATTCCAAACGAGGGCTTTCTTGGTAACATAATTGAATCTAATCGAGTCGGGCTCAACGACGTTGGTTCCCTGCTTAAATACAGGAAGCTGTGTATATTTTCCCGTTGAATCCTTGATGCGGCCTGCATAGACTTCCTCCTTTTCATAATCCATGACGATGATCCCTGCTTTGAGTTCGATGTCCTGATAATAAAGTTCGGCCTGGTCGTAAAGGGTTATGAGCTTGCGTTTCTGATCGATCTTGGCCGAGGTTTCAGCCTTGTATTTGATCTTGTCGCTTAGTATAGGCTTGGGCTTAATTGTGTCGGTTTTGACACTATCGGCAATTTTAAGTAGATCATCCGCGTTAACAGCAGTGGAATCGACAGAGGTTTGCGGCCTGACATTAAGCGGCGGTGTGGCAGGTTCCTGAGAGTAGATTTTTGCAGATCCGATTGTTAGGAAAATTGCTGATAAAACGATATTAGCGAACCTAGTCTGCAAATGTTATAGTTCTATTTTTGTAAAAAATCGCGTAGTTTTGCCGCGCCAAACTTACGATTAATTTTTGCCAAAAATAAGCAAATAATACATGTAGCACGGGCACTTTTAATTAAATTAACTTTTATGATTATGGGCATTTCGAACAGGATTAAAGCTTTGGTTATTACGGCTTTTTGCACGTTTACCCTTCAGTCTAATTCTCAAACGTCAAACTTTAAGGTCACCCTCGATGCAGGCCATGGCGCAAAAGATTTTGGAGCCGTTTACAATGGCCATATCGAAAAGAACATCGCGCTTGCGGTCGCTTTAAAAGTAGGAAAGATCCTCGAAAGCACTCCGGGAATCGATGTCATCTACACACGAAAAACAGATGTTTTCATCGAATTGATCGAAAGGGCAAACATTGCAAACCGTGCCGATTCACACATTTTCGTATCGATCCACTGCAACGCAAACAAGAATTCGGCGGCATCCGGAACCGAAACGTATGTGATGGGTATGACGAAAAACGCGTCCAACCTTGAAGCAGCAAGGCGCGAGAATGCGGTAATCACGCTCGAAAAGGATTATAAGGAAAAATATGAGGGCTACGATCCGAATAACCTGGAGTCGAAGATCGGGATCGACCTTTCCCAGGAAATGTACCTCGATAACAGTATCGCCCTCGCAAGTAAAGTCCAGGACATTTTTACCGATGCGCTCGGAAAGAAAAGCCGCGGTGTAAAACAGGCCCCATATATGGTTTTGCATAAGGCATACATGCCACGCGTGCTGATCGAGATGGGCTTTATTTCAAATCCTGTTGACGGCGCATATCTTGACTCTGAGCTTGGCCAGAATGAGACTGCGAAAGCTATTGCCGATGCGATCATTTCATACAAGAAGGAATATTGGGGCGATGGAAAAGTTGGCGAAGACATGCCGAAACCGTCGCAAATGGTTAAAGAAACCCCGGTCACCAAGGATAATTCGGATACGGTTGTAGTTGAGCCATTGGCGCGCACGCCGGAACCGATCAAATCTACTCCTAAACCGGAAGAAGTAAAACCGGTGGAAGTCGCAAATGGCGTGACGTTCAAAGTCCAGCTTGCCGTGAGCAGTACAAAACTTGATCTGACGCCGTCAAATTTCAACGGTCTTGGGCAGCTTTCAGTGGCAACTGTCAACAACCTTTACAAATATATGTACGGATCGACCGACAGCTATGAAGATGCACGACGCCTGTTGGGTGACGCAAAAGCAAAAGGTTATGAATCGGCGTTTGTCATCGCATTTAAGGACGGAAAAAAAATCAGCATCCAGGAAGCACTAAAAGGCAAACGATAGCAGGTTAAGCAACCGATTAATTGTAACTTTGTAAAAAAAGCAAGCCATTGAAGATAAGTAGAGAAATTAAAACTGCCATCCTTGTCATCGCTTCCATTTTGCTGTTTATCTGGGGTTATAGTTTCCTGAAAGGCCGCGACCTGCTGACCGATTACAAAGTATTCTACGTGTACTACGACAATGTTGAAGGACTTGCCGCTTCGGCGCCGGTCACGATCAACGGACTGGTCGTGGGAAAAGTCAATACGATCACGCTCGAGTCAAATGGAAAACTTCGTGTGGAAATTCAGCTTAAAGACGACTTCCCTGTTTCAAAATCGAGCATCGTGAATATATATGAGCCCGGATTGATC
>CBDUBP010000225.1:0-4505 GCA_965365415.1 uncultured bacterium
TTACTGCCGGTTCGTCTGACACTGTAGCACCATCCGCGCCGACACTTTCAGCATCGGGAACAACGCAAACAACGACGAATCTCACGTGGACCGCATCAACTGATAATGTTGGCGTTACGGGTTATGATGTATATCAGAATGGCGTTTTCAAAGCGAATGTAGCCACAACATCGTATAATGTAACAGGACTTACTGCCTCAACGACGTACGCGTTCACGGTCAGGGCGAAAGATGCCGCAGGAAATGCCTCAGTATCGAGCAATACGGTAAATGTGACGACGCTTGCTCCTGTTGCCGATACTGCGCCACCGTCGGCTCCTACGAACCTTACGGCTTCGGGAACAACAACCAGCACCACAAATTTGTCATGGACCGCATCGACCGACAATGTTGGCGTTACCAGCTATGATGTATACCAGGGCACAACGTTGGTCGCCAATGTAACAGGAACCACGCGAACAGTTACCGGTTTAACGCCCGCAACAGCTTATACTTTTTCAGTCAGGGCAAAAGATGCTGCAGGAAATACCTCAGCTTCCAGCAACACCGTGAATGTTACTACACTTAACTCGACGATCACCTATTGTGTCTCAAAAGGGAACAGCGTTGTTGACGAAAAGATCCAGCGTGTTCAATTCAATACGATCAATAATCCATCGACCGGCGGGACGGGATATACCGACTTTACATCCATCTCGACCACTGTATTAAAAGGTTCGGCGTATACCATTACGATCACGCCGCAATGGACAAGCACGATTTACAATGAAGGCTACGCGGTTTGGATCGATTACAACAGAGATGGCGATTTTACCGATTCGGGTGAACTTGCTTATTCGAGATCGGCCACCAAGACAACACCGGTGAGTGGTACGATTACGATTCCGGCATCAACGGCGACAGGCTCAACAAGAATGCGTGTTTCAATGAAATACAATGGCATTCCGACTTCCTGCGAGACGTTCTCCTATGGACAGGTTGAGGACTACACGGTTAACATCGCAGCTGCCCGTGAATCGGACGCTCTGACTTTCACAATCTATCCAAATCCGGTTAAGGACGGCGATCTGAATATTGCGATCGATTTCAATAATCCGGAGTATCGTGTAGTCAATACACTTGGACAGCAGGTGATGAAGGGAAAAATTGAAAATGGAACAATCCCGGTCCAGGGATTGGCATCGGGTACATATTTACTTGAAGTTTCTGCCGAAGGAAAATCCGCTGTCAAGCGTTTTGTCAAGCAATAACAAACTCAGGCCAATTGAAAAGCTGTCGGAAACGGCAGCTTTTTTTATTGGATTAAATCAGTACTTTTAGGCCACAATTGAAAAAATCATGAAAAAAACAGCATTTATAATCCTAATGATCATGGGCAGCAATTTAGTTTCCGCACAAAATGTAATGACGCCCGAAACGCTTTGGAAACTGGGCAGGCTCAGCCCAATCGGACTTTCGATTGACGGCAAAAGCATGGTTTACAAGGTCGCAACGCCCTCGATCGAAGAAAATAAATCCGAAACAAAATATTACAAAATCCCGATTGAAGGCGGCATCCCCGCTGAGATTCCCGACACAAAATTTATCGTAAAGGAGAAAAATGTCTCGCCAAATGGCCGTTACAAAATGTACAGTGACGAAGTTAAGTTAGCGGATGTTTTCGGCAAGGATCATTACCCCGAATTGACAAAATCCGATGTCCAGATCTATAATGGTTTGGATTACAGGCATTGGGACACATGGCACGAAGGAAAATACAATCACATTTTTTTCAAAGAAAACCGCGATGGATCGACACCGATCGACATCATGAAAGATGAAAAATTCGATTCGCCTCAAAAGCCGTTCGGAGGTGATGAAGATTTCATCTGGTCGCCGGACAGTAAGGGCATCGTGTATGTTGCAAAGAAAAAAGCGGGTACTGATTATGCTGTCAGCACGAATACTGATCTTTTTAAATACGACATCGAATCAGGAACTACGAGCAATCTGTCGGAAGAAAATAAAGGTTACGATACCAATCCAGCGTATTCGCCGCAAGGTTACCTCACGTGGCTTTCGATGAAACGCGATGGATATGAAGCCGATAAAAACGATATCATTGTCAGCAATGGCAAGCAAAACCTCAATCTTACATCAACCTGGGACGGGACCGTCGACAGCTTTTTATGGAGCAATGACGGGAAGAAGATTTACTTCATCGCGCCGGTCGACGGAACCAAACAACTTTTCGAACTTATATTTTCAGGTTTTAATAAATCGATTCCGAAAATCACGCAATTGACCACCGGTAATTTCGATGTGGCTGATTTTGGTGCGATCACCGGAAACAAGATCATAGTCGCACGCACCGACATGAATCATGCGGCAGAACTCTATACATATGATCTGAAAAAGAAATCGTGGAAGCAGCTTACGTTTATAAACAAGCCGATTTACGATGGAATGGCAATGAGTAAGATCGAAAAGCGTTACGTCACTACAACCGATGGTAAGAAAATGCTTGTTTGGGTAATCCTTCCTCCAAATTTTGATGCGAAGAAAAAGTATCCGGCGCTTTTATACTGCCAGGGCGGGCCACAGTCGCCCCTGACACAATTCTATTCATACAGATGGAACTTCCAATTGATGGCTGCGAATGGATATGTCGTTGTCGCACCAAACCGCCGCGGAATGGCCGGACATGGTGTCGAATGGAACGAACAGATCAGTAAGGATTGGGGCGGGCAGGTTATGAAAGATTATTTGACGGCCATCGATGATGTCGCAAAAGAACCATATGTCGACAAGTCGCGATTGGCTTGCGTTGGCGCAAGTTATGGCGGTTACTCGGCATTTTATCTCGCCGGAATCCACGACAACCGGTTCAAAACGTTCATCGCGCACGATGGTGTGTTCAATCTTCAGAGCATGTATGGAACAACTGAGGAAGTTTTCTTTACCAACTGGGATCTCGGCGGACCATATTGGGACAAATCGAATGCGGCGGCTCAGAAGACCTACACAGAATTCAACCCGATCAATATGGTCGACAAGTGGAATCGTCCGATTTTGATTATTCAGGGAGGAAAAGATTTCCGCGTCCCGATCGGTCAAGGACAGGAGGCGTTCCAGGCTGCGCAGCTACGGGGATTGAAAAGCCGTTTTTTATATTTTCCCGAAGAGAATCATTGGGTTTTGAAACCACAGAACGCATTGGTTTGGCAGAGGGAGTTTTTTAAATGGCTGGATGAAACTTTATAATTGACAATTGAAAAATGATAATTGTCGACTGTCGATTATCAATAAAAAAAAGCCCTCGCGGGCTTTTTTTTATTGATCTTTCATTTTGAAAGTCTCCATGAATTTGGTTGTGTAATTTCCTTCGACGTATGCCGGATCATCCATTAATTGGCGGTGAAACGGAATTGTCGTCTTCACACCTTCTATATAGAACTCGTCCAGCGCCCGCTTCATTTTGTTGATCGCCTCCTCGCGAGTCTGCGCGGTGGTGATCAGCTTCGCGATCATTGAATCGTAGTTTGGCGGAATCGTATATCCTGAATAAACGTGTGTGTCGAGACGTACTCCATGGCCACCCGGCGCATGAAGAGTTGTGATTTTCCCCGGTGACGGACGGAAATCGTTATATGGATCTTCCGCGTTGATGCGGCATTCGATCGAATGAAGCTGCGGCAAATAATTCTTTCCGGAGATCGGAACGCCTGCGGCAACCAAAATCTGCTCGCGGATCAGATCGTAATCGATGACCTGCTCGGTGATCGGATGCTCGACCTGGATGCGCGTGTTCATTTCCATAAAATAGAAATTGCGGTGCTTGTCAACCAGGAATTCCACAGTTCCCGCGCCTTCGTATTTAATATACTCCGCCGCTTTTACGGCAGCCATACCCATTGCCTCACGAAGCTCGTCGGTCATGAAGGGCGATGGCGTTTCTTCGGTCAGCTTTTGGTGACGTCTCTGAACCGAACAATCCCTTTCAGATAAGTGACATGCTTTCCCATATGCATCGCCGACCACCTGGATTTCGATATGCCGTGGTTCTTCGATCAATTTCTCAAGATACATTCCGTCATTGCCAAACGCGGCAGCAGCTTCCTGACGTGCGCTTTCCCATGCTTTCTGAAGCTCGGATTCTTTCCAGACGGCTCGCATTCCTTTTCCTCCGCCTCCGGCAGTCGCTTTCAGCATGACCGGATAACCGAATTCCTTTGCCAGTTTTTTGGCTTGCTCGTATGATTCAAGAATGCCATCAGAACCGGGAACGCATGGAACACCGGCAGCTTTCATGGTCGCTTTGGCTGATGCCTTGTCGCCCATCTTATCGATCATTTCAGGGGAAGCGCCGATGAATTTGATCTTATGCTCCTGGCAGATCTTTGAGAACTTGGCATTCTCAGAAAGAAATCCGTAACCGGGATGGATTGCGTCGGCGTTGGTGATCTCGGCCGCTGCAATGATATTTGACATTTTAAGATAAGACAGGTTGCTTGGCGGCGGTCCGA
>CBDUBP010000226.1:0-4461 GCA_965365415.1 uncultured bacterium
AATCATAAGGATGATCTTCGACCATCATTGCAAGGCGCTTAATTTGGGGATCGGTAGACGGACCTTTCGGAACCGCCCAGCTTTTGAGGACACCTTCCATCTCGAGCCTGAAGTCGTAATGTAAATGTGACGCTGCATGTTTTTGTACCACGAACCGCAGCACTTCCTTATCGCTTTTGCCACCGAAAGGTTCAGGTGTTTTCGATGCGTCGCGCTTTTCTTTATATTTTTCTAATGCCATGTTTTTGCAATTGACCCATAAATTTCCGAACGTGTGGGCATTTTCTTATTACAGGAATGCAAGTTTGTTTAACATTATTATCAGCCTGCTACTCAGGAGTGCGCAGCTGTAATATGTTTGTGGAAGAAATTTTCATTTCGTCATTTTGGCAACGGTGCCAAATAATCATCAAATTTGTAAAATGGATTCACTGACACAGATTGTACTCGGTGCGGCGACGGCCGAACTCATCGCAGGCAAAAAACTTGGAAATCGCGCGCTGCTTTACGGTGGGATCCTCGGGACGATTCCGGATCTCGATGTGTTTGTAGGCAGTTTTTACGACATCGTCACGTCAAACGAGATCCATCGCGGACTCAGCCATTCGATCGTGTTTTTCCTGATTTTGACGCCTCCGCTGGGTTTGCTTATTCGATCGATTGAACGGAAGTCGACATTGACAAGCAGGGAAGCGTTTATGATGACTTTCTGGTGCCTTTTCACCCATGCGATCCTCGATGCTTTCACGAACTGGGGAACGCAGCTTTTCTGGCCGATGGAACAGCGTGTGGCGTTCCAGTCGATTTTTGTGATCGATCCATTGTATACGCTCCCATTCATTTACTGCCTGATCCGCGTGATGCGACTTAAACGAGACGATCCGCGCAGAAGCCGATGGAACAGGCGAGGTATCATCATTAGTTCGTCATATCTGTTGCTGACCGTCGTTTTCCAGCAGGTGGCAAAGGCAAAATTTGTCGATGCGCTCGATGATCGTGGGATTGCCTATGAGGATATCAGTGTGCGTCCGGCGCCATTGCAGGCAATCCTGTGGAATGCAAATATCCAGTCTGCCGATAAATATTTTCTCGCCGAATACTCTTTTTTCGATACAAATCCGATCACATTTCAGGAGTTTGATCAGAGTGCGGAATTGTTAGGCGAGTGGGCCAAAGATCCACTTATCGAAAGATTGATAAAAATGTCGGAGGGCTGGTATGTCATCACAAAACAAAATGGCAAACTGTATTTTAATGATTTGCGATTTGGATTGATGAATGACGATCCGCATGATCCGGAGTTCGTATTCCGATATCAATTGGAGTATCAGGACGGGAAGTTGATTGGGAAAGAAGCGGAAAGTCCATCGCGGGAGGAACCGGGAAAATTGTTAGCGAGATTGTGGGAGAGGATAAAAGGGAATTGACGATTGAGCTGCCCATGCGTCAATAGCTCAATAAATTGAAATGAACTTTCATTACCGTTTGACGACTTTTTTCAAAAGTACTTCGGTATTATCAGCACTCTTGAGTGTCAGCAAATAGAGCCCGCTTGGAAAATCCAAAAGATTTACTTCAAAATTTTGGGATTGCGGTACGACATTCTCCAAAATTGTTTCGCCTTGAAGATTGTAAAGAGTATAATAATATTGCCTCGTTTGGTCCAATAAATTTAAATGAACTACATCTTCAGTCGGATTTGGGGAAATTGATAAACGAACCGGCGTTTCGGGAACAGAAAGCTCGGAATACTCGTATAGCTTTGTCGACCAGGCAAACATTAAATATTGCGCTGTAAAAAGCCTTCTGAATGGATTCGTCGTATAAAAATCATAGATTGTTTGTGGCGCGACCTCAGGCGAGCCCGGATAATAGGTTTTTATCCGAATAACATCATTATATGTCGCATTCGGCGTAATAAACGTTCCATAAGCATCATAGGTTTTATATGCCCACTCCTGCAAATATGCAAATGGTACTGGCAGAACATTTTCATTCTGGTATTGATAATCGCCATTGCTTAATACTTTCCCGACCCATTTAAAATTTGAATCGGTGACTTTATAAAGTAAGTATTCATATTGTCCGGGAGAGGTTTCTCGTTTTTCCGCAAAGTCGGCTATGGAAGTCAAGTCCGGTACGTCAATCGTATATATTGAACTGAGAGGAACCGAAGTAATCTGTGCCACGTCCCCGATAATACTCAGACCCGAGCAATCCCAAAGCAGATTTTCACCTGTTGGTACGAAAGGCGCAATCTCCTCAACCGGTACATAAACATTTCTTAGCGTCACATTAATTTCAGCACCAAAACTCGAAGGTGTCAAGATAGGCTGACAAAAACCGCCAAAATTCAGCAAAAGTATTCCGACGCACACAGCAATTCGCATATTATTCAGATATAGATTACCAAAAATACAATTTATGTGACACGAATCATATAACCGTATCAAACAATCATATAACACAAAAAACTGCTGCAATCCTTTAATTTACTGGTTATTAAATTATCAGCAACATGGAACAGGATGACTACGAAAAAAACCTGCAGAACGAAAAACAGCGGGACTTAACTACCAACAAATCTGATCACATCAATAAATTCCTGACAACCAACCAGGGCGTCAGGGTTAATGATGACAACAATTCGCTAAAAGCGGGGGAACGCGGCCCATCACTACTTGAGGATTTTATTTTCCGCGAAAAGATGACGCACTTCGATCATGAGCGTATTCCGGAAAGGATCGTTCATGCGCGGGGTTCGGGAGCTCATGGCTACTTCGAGGTGACCAACCCGATTCCGCAATTTACCAAAGCAGGATTCCTTCAGAAAGTTGGCCAGCGAACGCCTGTCTTTGCGCGGTTCTCGACGGTACAGGGTTCACGCGGATCGACGGATCTGGCGCGGGATGTGCGCGGTTTTGCAGTTAAATTCTATACTCAGGAAGGCGTATATGACTTGGTGTCGAACAACATGCCTGTATTTTTTATCCAGGATGCCAACAAATTTCCCGATTTGGTTCATGCGGTAAAACCGGAGCCTCACAATGAGATTCCGCAGGCAGCTTCTGCCCACGACACTTTCTGGGACTTCATTTCACTGATGCCCGAATCGATGCATATGGTCATGTGGCTGATGTCGGACCGTGCAATCCCGAGAAGTTATCGCATGATGGAGGGCTTCGGCGTCCATACCTTCAGGCTGGTCAATGAAGATGGTGAAAGTCATTTTTGCAAATTTCACTGGAAACCAAAATTGGGAACACATGCGGTTGTTTGGGATGAAGCACAAAAAATTTCCGGGAAGAATCCCGATTTCCATCGTGAGGATCTATGGGAAGCGATCGAATGCGGCAATTTTCCCGAATGGGATTTTGGCGTGCAGATCGTCAAGGAATCCGACGAGCACAAGTTTGATTTCGATCTGCTCGATCCGACCAAGATCATTCCCGAAGAAACCGTCCCCGTTACGATCATCGGAAAAATGGTGCTGAACCGCAATCCCGACAATTTCTTTGCGGAAACAGAACAGATCGCTTTCCACCCGGGGCATGTGGTGCCCGGAATCGATTTTACCAACGATCCACTGCTTCAGGGAAGGCTGTTCTCATATACCGATACACAGCTTATTCGATTGGGCGGTCCCAACTTTCACGAAATTCCGATCAACCGGACCCTCGCGCCAATGCATAACAACCAGCGTGACGGATTCATGCGGCAGGAAATCAATGTCGGCCGCGCAAATTATCATCCCAATTCACTTGGCGGCGGCTGCCCGTATCAGGCCTCGATCAAGGACGGCGGTTTTGTCAGTCATAATGAACGAATCGATGCGCACAAGGTCAGGGGCAGAAGCGAGAGCTTTTCGGATCATTTCAGCCAGGCAAAATTGTTTTACGACAGTCAGACCGATGTCGAAAAGAAACACATCGTACGCGCTTTCAGGTTTGAGCTGGGTAAAGTCGAGACGACTGCCATCCGCGTGCGAATGCTCGGATTGATATCCCAGGTTGCCCCCGATCTTGCACAGCAGGTCGGCCGCGGCCTCGGATTACAGGTTCCGCCACATCCGGAACTGCCAATGAATAAAGGCGTTTCTCCCGATGCCGATCCGCAGAAACACGAACCGAAATCAGTCAGGCAGAAGGTCAAAAAATCAAAGCCGTTGAGCATGATCGAAAACCCGACTGTCAGGCCGACAATCGCCACCAGGAAAGTTGCGTTTGTTTGTTCCGATGGCGCGAGCGAATCCGGCATCCTCAACATGAAGACCGCTTTGCTGAAACAGGACGCCAAAGCATGTATCATCGCGCCGCATCTTGGATTCATCACTACGGATGAAGGTGGCGAGATTCCTGTAAATTATACTTATCAAACGGCATCATCGGTACTGTTTGACGCGATCTTTATTCCGGATGGTACCGGGCTCGACACTTTGCTTGGTGAAGGCGATTCTGTTGA
>CBDUBP010000227.1:0-4425 GCA_965365415.1 uncultured bacterium
AAATGGAGCAAAAGAAATTAGACCTGAATTCGATCATTGGCTTTGTGCTGATTTTCGGCGTATTGATTTGGTATATGTACCAGAATTCGTCCGAACCAAAACCGGTGGAAACAAAAACCGAACAGGTATCAAAAGAAAAGAAAATTCAGGAACAAAGCCGCGCAACGGCCGTTACGGGGATCGATACGATTGCCAATGATTCGCTCAACATCGAAAAACTTCGGAGCACCCTTGGCGCTTTCGCATATTCGGGTACGCTGGCATCGGCAAAAGATGGCCATACTGTCATCGAGAATGCATTGATCACTTTGAAAATATCGAACAAAGGCGGTTACATTTCAGAGGCGACGCTAAAGCAGTTCGACCGTCTTGAAAAAGGTTCAGGTAAACCTGTACAACTGATTTCGAACAACAATGCCCAGTTTGGCATCAAGCTCAAGACGAAGGACAACCGCATTCTCGATACAAAAGATCTGTACTTCGAACCGACATTGTCAAAGATGGGTGAGAATCAGGTATTGACGATGAGGCTCAAAGCGGGAGCCAACGAATTCCTCGAATATAAATACGTCTTGAAGCCCGACAATTACATGCTGGATTTCGATGTCCGTTCTCAAGGACTGGCAAGTGTCCTCGACAGCGGAACCAATCCGAACATGCACTGGGAAATGAAGACGTATCGAAATGAGAAAAGCGTTTCTTATGAAAATCGTTATGCCGAATTGATCTATGAGTATGATGAAGGCAAGGACGATTACATGGGCCAGGGCAAAGGCGAAGAGAATACCGAGGAGAAAGTTTCATACATTGCTTATAAGCAGCATTTCTTCACATCGATCCTACTAACCGACAAACCGTTCGAGAGGGCAACGATGCATTCTGATAATCTTGTCGATGATGAGGATATCGATACGCTTTTCACAAAACATTTCCGCACAGAAGCACCGCTCGCATATCGGAATGGCGAAGTCGATTACAAAATGAACTGGTATTACGGGCCCGCCGATTACCGCATCTTAAATAAATACGAGCGCAATCTTGATGAGATCATCCCGCTTGGGTGGGGTATCTTTGGCTGGATAAACAAATTCATCTTTATCCCTGTTTTTGGGTTTCTGGTGACTTACATTCCGTATGGAATTGCGATCATATTATTTACGATGATCATCAAGCTGTTGCTGTCGCCGATCACATACAAGTCGTTCCTTTCGCAGGCAAAGATGAAAGTGCTTCGTCCGGAAATCGCCGAATTGAACGAGAAATTCAAGAAGGATCCGATGAAGCGTCAGCAGGAAACAATGAAGCTTTATGGAAAAGCAGGTGTCAATCCTCTTGCAGGCTGTATTCCGGCACTGATCCAGCTTCCGTTCCTTTATGCATCGTTCCAGTTTTTTCCGGCAGCGATCGAACTTCGCCAAAAGAGTTTCCTTTGGGCCGACGACCTTTCATCGTATGATGCGATCGTACATCTTCCGTTTAGGATCCCGCTTTATGGCGACCATATCAGTTTGTTTCCAATCCTTGCCGCTATTGCGATCTTCTTTTATATGAAAATGACGACAGGCGATCAGGCAATGGCGCAGCCACCTCAGGAAGGTATGCCCGATATGGCAAAGGTGATGAAGATCATGATCTATGTTTCGCCGCTGATGATGCTATTCTTCTTTAATAATTACGGTTCCGGTCTTAGTTTGTATAACTTCATTTCAAACCTTGTGACGATCGCTATCATGGTCGTTATCAAAAGATATGTTGTTGACGAAGCCAGGATCCATGCGAAAATCCAGGAAAATAAGCTTAAGCCTAAAAAGCAAAGTAAATTCCAGGCCCGAATGCAGGAAATCATGGAACAGGCCGAAGCTCAGAAAGCAAAGAATCCGAAAAAATAAATATAAAAAAAGCCTCGTATCACAACGGGGCTTTTTTGTTTAAGATATTTACAATGCTAGTTAGGCAAAAGTACTTTGTCGATCAGATGAACGACACCGTTCGCAGCCTGAACGTCGACACCGATAATTTTGCTGGTCCTGCCTGATTCATCGAGGATCTGCGCACCGGACGCGGGAAGCTGGACGGTAAAGTTTCCGCCTTCGAGCGTCGGCACAGATTGATCGGCAGTCAGGGAAGCTGAAAGAATGTTCCCTGATACCACATGATATTGCAATGCACTGGTCAAGGTTGCGGCAGGAACATCGTTCAATCCCGACAGGCCAAGTTCTGTCAAAAGATCTCCAAATGCGGCGTTGGTTGGCGCAAATACGGTGAACGGTCCGTTCTGTGATAATATCGTTGCAAATTCCGGCTGATCATCGCGGGTTAGCGCTGATACCAGAGTTGACAATCCCGGGTTTGCAATTGCATGATTGACTACTGTTGGCAAACCGATCACGCTGTTTACAACATGCACTACCCCGTTGCTCGCATCGATATCTGCCGCCGAAACGGTTGCGCCTCCATTTGACGACCCACCATTAATGACCACACCGCTGGTGGTATTGATATACATGCTTAAGGTGTTCGATGAGGATGCGGTTCCTTTTGCCATCGTCTTAACATAACCGGTTTCAAGTTCACCGGAAAAAACCTCGGCGGTGATTACGTGGTTTAGCAGGACTTCACGTAATACCGGAACAGGAACTGCCTCGATATTTGCAAATCCATTTGCCGATAGGAATGTTGCGAAAGCTGCATTGGTCGGTGCGAAAACCGTGTAACTGCCATTGCCATTAAGCGTCCCGGTAAGGTCGGTTCGCTCCAAGGCGTCAACCAAAGTCGAGAAATCAGGGTTCGAAGCAGCAATCTCAGCGATCGTCTGATTGTCATCGGTGTTGTTTTCATCGTCATCCGAACACGAATAGGTGCCGATTGCGATAAGGGCGACCATCAATAGCCGGCCTCGTTTTAAAATGTTTTTCATAATTGTATTTTTTTGTTTCAACGAAGATAAACAGTTTTGTTTAAAGTTTTTCACGCAACATTAAACAAAATGTAATTTTATGGAGAGTTTAACGATTGTTTAGCGCTGCTGCCCATCGCATTTGATAAGGCATTTTAATGATTTCGTTTGCGTAACTTTGCGCGCTAAAATAAAATGGGCTGTTCCGTGTTATATAGTGGACTAAATCATAAACAACTATGGTTACAATAAAGCATTTTATGACGGTGGCGCTTTTCGTGCTTTTTACATTTCAGGCAGCAGACGCCCAGGAACTCAATAAGTTGGACGGAAACGGGCAGAAACATGGTGCTTGGCAGGGTTTGTTCGAAGAATCGAAACGCGTTCGTTATGAAGGACAGTTCGAACATGGCAAGGAAACCGGATTATTCAAGTATTACGACGATACGAAAGCACATCCCGTAATTGCTACGCGCGATTTCAGCAAGAGGACAAATTCGGCTTATACGATATTCTATGATCAGCAGAAAAACATTGTCAGCGAAGGTAACGTCGTAAACAAGCAATATCACGGTCAGTGGAAGTATTATCACAAGGGCTCGTCGGCCATCATGACTACTGAGAATTATGTCAACGGAAAGCTTGATGGCAAGCGGACAGTTTTTTATCCAAACGGAAAAATTGCCGAAGTCACAACTTATAAGGCCGGAATCAAGGAAGGCCCGTATTTAAAGTATGCCGAAAATGGTGTCGTCCTCGAGGAAACCAATTATAAGAATAACCAGTTTCACGGACCTACGATCTATCGCGAACCATCGGGAAAGATAGCAGCAAAAGGCGATTACAAAGACGGCGGCAAATTTGGCTATTGGGAATTTTATGAAGACGGCAAACTCAAAAAACGCGAGAAGCATCCAATCCAGAAATCAAAAAGACCTGTAAAACAGCAGCCGAAGGAAGAAATCAAAACAGAAGTAAAAACAGCGGAGACAAAAGGATGAAAAGGGTAGTGGTCGGACTTTCCGGCGGGGTCGATTCAAGTGTGGCGGCATACCTGCTGCAGCAGCAGGGATATGAAGTTATCGGTTTGTTCATGAAGAACTGGCACGATGAATCGGTTACGATCTCCAATGAATGTCCGTGGCTCGAAGATTCCAACGACGCATTGCTTGTTGCCGAAAAACTCGGGATCCCATTTCAATCCGTCGACCTGAGTGAGCAGTATCGCGAAAAGATCGTCGATTACATGTTCAGCGAATACGAAAAAGGCCGCACGCCAAACCCGGACGTACTTTGTAACCGGGAAATCAAATTCGACATTTTCCTTAAAATCGCTTTAAGCCTTGGCGCCGACTATGTCGCGACGGGACATTATTGCCGCAAAGATGAAATTGAATCTGATGGCAAAACCATCTATCGGCTCCTCGCCGGAAGCGACGGTAATAAAGATCAGTCGTATTTCCTCTGCCAGCTCTCACAGGAGCAGCTTTCAAAAGCATTGTTCCCGATCGGCGGGACGAAAAAGCCCG
>CBDUBP010000228.1:0-4405 GCA_965365415.1 uncultured bacterium
GTCGAAAATATCCTTTACGACAACATTGGTCGCGGCAGCCGTCCCTGTATTTTCGAAATTGATCAGATAATGCAGGTATTCGCCGATTATTTCCGTTCCGACTGTCGCGCCTTCGATGCAATGTTTATCGTTTGGATCGTATGATCCCGCCACAGCCATCTTCAGCGTGTTTTCGTTGTCGGAAGCTTCGATGTCGCCTGCTATCGGATTGATCGATGCATTAAATGTCAGCACATCATCAATGTTGACAGGCGAAGGATCGGTCGGCGCATTGATATTAAAGATCATGCCTATCGTTCCGCTTCAAAATGGAGGAAGGTTTGAAAAGTCAAATTCAAGATATCCGGAAGATTGCACGTCGGGAATCTGGCTCGACGAAATGAATTCCATCTGCGCTGTATTAAAATCAAACGCAATTTCTCCAGAAAGCAATTGATTGCCCTTATTCCTGTAAACCAATTGATACGAAGCATCAAATCCCGGAGCCGCACCCGAAAGCGGCACAATGACGATTTCAAGGTCAGGGTGAACTCCGACGGCCGTCACGCAATAGTCATGACTGGAAGTCAGATCCCCAACGGTCGGGAAGTCAATTGAGGCCGAACCCGGGGAAATGCCAAATATTGCAGGATTCTCGAGTTGCGGGACAAGCGCATGTATGCCATCCTGGGTATAGAATGAATAATTGCCTTGCGAACTGGTCATCGTTGAACCACTAACAGATCCGGAGGTCAGTCCGAATTTTATGTACTGGATCGGATAATCCGCCGCAGAGCAGCCGTTGCCATCCGCATCAAATCGGACATTTCCCAAAATCGTGTTGTAATTACCGCCCGGCACAAATGTACAATACGAGCTTACGGAAGTGTTTCCTGAGACTATTGAATTGACGTACGCTACTTCATCTTCATCCGTGCATACAAACTGCAGGTTCGGACTCGGCGCAAGAAAAAATTCCTCATCGCCGCCATTTTTCAGATTTAAATAAGTCAGAAAGTCGCTGCCCACCGACACCTGGTTGATGTTTGGAGAATTGGAAAGATCGATCTCTGCCACCGGCGTCTGCGGAAGATTCACCTGAACAAGTGCAGGATTGTTTGTGAGGTCAAGCTCCGTAATTGAAGTATATCCACAGGAAAGTGTCTGCAAATTTGGCGAATTGGAAACATCAAGCACAGCGATCGGATTCATTGTACAAGCCAGGGAAACCAGTTCTGTCATGGCTGAAACATCCAATACAGAAATACTGTTATAATTACATTGCAATGCCATAAGATTTAACCCTGAAAGATCCAGCGCAGTGAGATTATTTTGAGTAACAAGAAGTACTTCAAGGTTACTGAGCCCGCTGACATTGACCGATGATAAACTATTGTTCATGAGATTAATAGACTTCAAACTGGAAAGAGACGAAAAATCCAATGCGCCCGAGAAATTATTCAGGGCCAGTTGAATATATCTGAGTTCCGTCAATCCGGTCAGATTAATTGATGAAGCAGGATTGTTATATGCAGTAAATACCCTGAGCGAAGTAAAGTATTGCAGGCCTTCATAATTTGAAATATTTGATTCGCTAACGTTCAACTAGGTAATGACTGCCGCTTCGCTGATTTGGATCTCGCCGTCATTGTTCGTGTCGATCTTATTAAAAGTATAATCCTGCGGAAGCATAGAATCATTTACATCGTCCGAAGCGATGCTGTTGGTTGCTGAAGCGCTTAACAATCTGTTCTTGAAAGCCGCATTTGGAAAATTGATGATTTGTGCATTGGCAAAAACCGAGACCAGTAACAGAAAGTAGAAGTTTTTCATATTAAGTTGTTTGATTTCAAAGGAATGGAATAAATATATGTGGCAAAGTAGTGTTTTAGATTGACATTCTTTCAAAAAAAAGCCCGCAGCTATGATCTACGGGCTCCCAACTGAATTATTTAACACCAAAAATTTAACTCTAATTTTTAATCACCTTGTAAACCGATTGTTTTCCTGCAGAGATGATCTTGACAAAGTACACCCCCGATTGCCTTTCGGAAAGATCAATAAAATATTCAGATGCTCCAACCGCGCTGCGCTGCAAAATCCTGCCCTGAATATCATACATTTCTACTGAATCTATTTGCTGCGCCGATTGGATTGTCAATAATCCGTCCGTCGGGTTAGGATATACCGAAGCGTGGTTTACATCATTTTCACCCACGCCAAGTGTCGAGAAAGTCGTCTCTGCGAAATTGGTTATTACCGGGAAGTTGTAATCGAAGAAAATGCTTGCCCTGTTGGTTACAATGTCTCCCGCTATCAGTGTTCCCAGCGTTTTGATCTTAAGCAGGATATTGCCATGGCCTCCGATCGGCAAATAAATGTTCTTGAAAAAACATTCGATCCTTGTGCCCTGCAAACGGATGTCGGAATCATGCGAACTGTGCATCAGCTGAATGGAGCTCATATCGAATTTCGTGACATCGATGTCGTCGCGGATGATGATGTTCTGTGCGACGTCCGTTCCCGTGTTCTCAAAATTGATGACGTAATGAAGATATTCGCCAATCATAAATGTACTGACGATATTGCCTTCGATGCACTTCTTATCATTCGGATCGTAGCTTCCGACAACCACCTGGTTCAGTTCCGCTGCATTGTCGGCCGGCATCTCATCGGTGCCGTTCAGCGTTGCAATAGCTGTAAAATCGAGTACATCATCAATATTGACCGCAGGAGTTTCCGTCGGTGCATTGACATTTACGACAACTTCGATGCTTCTATTCTCGAAAGGAAGCAAATTGCTGTAATTGAATGTCAGCATTCCTGCTGCCTGACCGTCCTGGGCCGGCGTCGCGCTCAGCAAATCCATCACATCGTCCATGTAAGTAAATGTGATCGTCCCATTATTGATCTGGTTTCCTTTATTCTTATATATGATCTTGTAAACGGCATCGAACCCCGGACGTGCCGGAACTACAGGAATGATCGAAACTTCAACATCATTGTAAACGCCATTTGCAGTGATGCAGAAATCCTGAGTAGTTACCGTATTCAAAACATCCAGGAAGACTACCTGCGCCGTAATCGGGGAAACAGTGAAAATCGACGGATTTTCCAAAGCGGGTGAAAGGTCGAACGTCCCGCCTTCGGTATAGAATACGTAATTTCCGTTGCTGTCGGTAAAGGATGAGCCGGTTGAATTTCCGTCATTAATATTGACTTTGATCAGCGACTGCGCATCGGAAGCCGCACATCCGTCATTGGCAGAATCAAAATATACTTTCCCTGTGATCGTATTGTAATCGCCACCGGGTGTGAAACTGCAGTAAGATCCCGTAGGAATCGCCGGCGGTGTTTCGAGAAGGCCGTAAAGAAGGACGTCACCCTCATCTACACAGATGTATTCGAGGTTATCCAATCCATAATACGGGCTTGAATTATAATTGTACGGATTCTGGTTCGCAGGCCAATTCAGGACGCCGTTCTTAAGATTGATAAATGTCAGGTTTGGATTGTTCGCATAACTGAAATGTGTCAGCGCCGTATTTCCCGAAAAATCAAATTCAGATACGAGCAGGCTGCTGCCTTCAAATGTGATCATCTGGTCGAGCATCGAAACATCGATTGCAGTCATCGGATTGCCTCCGACCGATAATTGCTGGATCATGACATTGTTGCTCAAATCGATTGTCGGAATATTATTGTCCCCGATGGTCAAAACGCGCAGGTTCGGATATCCTGAAACATCGAGGCTTGAAATATTGTTCGATCCGCACATAAGCATTTTCAGCGCCGGCATCGTCAACAGAAATCCGGAAATCTGATTCCCTGAGATATTGAGCTCTTCAAGATTTGCCAGGTTTGTAAAACCGCTGATATCGGTAATTTGATTGCCGCTCAGATATAATTTCTTTAGTAATGGGTAATCGGTGATCTGGATGCTTTCCAGTTGATTGCTGTTCAGGTTGATTTCTTTCAAAACCGGCGAATTGGTGATCACAAGTTCGGATATCGCATTCCCGTTGGCAGTCAGAGTTTCGAGCGCAGGACATGACTCGAGCTGAAGCGCTGTAAGATCATTGTCCCAAAGATTCACATTTTTCAACAACGGTGCATTTGCAATTGAAATGTCAGTGGCATTTGCGTAAATAAACGTGAAATTGACCAAAGCCGGCAGATCGTTAAAATCGAAAGCTATGTTTCCGGAGCTGCTGTTACCCGATATGTTGATCGTAGTCAGGTTCGGCATGCCGTTGAGCGGAAAAGTATGAGCATTGTTATTGTAGGATCCGAAGTAAGTGACATTTACGAAATTGGTGATCCCGGTAAAATCGACGATACCGCCGCTCTGGAATTGTATGGTTACGACCTCAGCAGCCTCATCCATATCGATCACGGGCCGATGCCATGGGTGGACGAGTATCAC
>CBDUBP010000229.1:0-4363 GCA_965365415.1 uncultured bacterium
TTGGAGGATCATTGAATGTATCGGCAGGAGCCGAAATGAAGAGCAATAATGAAAGGAACAGGGAAAGCATCAATTTTGATTTTTATTTCCACGAAATATATACAATAACTGTAAAAGCCAGCCCATTCCTGAGTTTAAAAACTAATATTTACACGCGTTCTCGGTAAAAAAGTTGCCATCAAGATGCCATCAACCGCACAAATCCTGTATGTTTGCTTCCGAATTTTTACGCAAACCGCACGGAATGAAGTTTTTCCCATTGCTCCTGATCGCCTTCTTTACACAGGATTTTTATTGTCAGAATCAGGAATTTTCGGCTCAGCAAATCATCGACCACTCTATTGCATATTCCGGAGGTGAGGCTGCACTCTCGCAAATAGGTACACTCGAACTCATTTACCTCCACCTTGATCCCGAAGGAAAATCAGCATCGATTGTCGAAAAGAGAAAAAACAACACCCACCTGACGCAGAGCATCATCTCGCAAAACAACGATTCACAGACCACATTTTACGATGGGAAAAGCATCGTCTGGGTTCGTGGCAAATCCCTTAAAAAATTTCAGGATGCGGCGCGTCCGGAGATAAAGCTCAAAGCATTTTCAAATCTGCTTTACGGATATCAGAGATTAGGTTATTCGTACAATAGATTGAAAGATGAGAAGTTCGAAAATTTCGATTGTTATGTTGTTGAGGCTAAAAATGCAGACGGATTTGCGACGGTCAATTTCTTTGACAAAAGCAATTTCCGGCATCTGATGACCATCTTTCCCAATGGAAATAAATTATTGGCAACAGAAGATTCTGTATATGATGGTGTCAGGATCAACAAACATGTATTGGAAACCGACAGCAATGGCAAGGTCTCGCAATTAATTCTGGTTGATGCAAAGATCAACTCAGGAATATCCAATCTTTGGTTTACCTCGCCTTTTGAGCAGAGCTTTGTTGTACCGGGCGATATCAGATTTGGCCGTTTCGCCGCCGTTGGAACCGGAACGGTTGTCACACGTGACGGAAAGAACCAGACGGAAATATCAGGCAAAGCGACTCGTAATCTTCAAATAGACTGGAAAAGCGACGATATGTTCGAGCTTCGGACAACGGAGCAGCTTTCAGGTGAAGGCACGGTGGTGCGGATCGTATCGTGGAACAATGAAGGATTCGTTTGCCACATCATGGGTTTGACTGCAGTGGGAACGGATGAGTTCAAAAAGATATGAATTACGAGGTTCACAAGACCAGCTTATAGCGTCGTGAAACCCGGGCATCTCATATCCGCGCGGCTTGAGTCTTAAAAAAATGCCCTACAGTAATTACAGTAAGGCATCTCATAAATCATGATTTTCACTTTTTGGCGAGTGCCGCCGCAATCGGGACGCGGTCAATGTACTGAACCACCTGATTGATTTTATCCTTGGAATCGAAGTGATAGGCCGTGTGCATCCATTGCACCATTGTAGCGCCTCCTTTATATTTTGCAGTCGTCTTATGCCACGATAAAAGCCAGACTCCGGCTTGTTCGGTCGCCTGGGGTTTGTTTACCTGAATTGGAATCCAGATTTGTTCGGAAAATGTCAGCGACTCAATGATGTTTCCCCTGCGTTCTCGCCAGAATTTCTCGACGGCGGGTTTTCCAACCAGACTGTCTCCCGCATTCCAGTGGTAACGCACGTCTTCCGCATAGTTTTGCGCCCACATGTCCATGGATCCTTTTGACAACGCATTCATTGTCCGTTTTCCAATTTCGACATATTTCGCATCGGCAAAAGCCATTGCCGGCTCTTCCGTTTCAGCTGATGACGCTGTCATCGACGCTGTTTCCATGTTTTGGGCTACCTGGTCTTTTTTGCAACTTGCAAGCACGACGCAGCCAATGAGTAAAAAAATTGATCTCATCATAATATAGTTGTTTAATGATTACTTTTCAGTAACATTAACAGGCTGCGAAGGTTTGGGCTATTTTGCTTCGAGGAGTTTCTCGCCGTAATATAATATCTCGTTTGTGATCTTGCCTTTGTCGTCGAAATCATGGATCATGAATACCGGCAACGAAATTTTCTTTTTGTCGGATTTTCGCTCAAGGCGGAACGTCCACCAGGATTGGGCGACACCCTGATTATCCAATTCGTATTCCATGTAATCCGGATATCCGGTCTGGTCGATGCTGATCATATCGAAACTGTCGAACAGCTTTTTGTCGTTGGCCTTTTGCTCGGCCATTGTAAAAGTTGTGCCTTCAGGCTTGTTGTTGTCGACAAACGTCGCTTTCGGATCATAATAACTGTATGCTTTGTCGAAATCTTTATGCTCAAATGCATACATCATTTTCCTGACCGTATTGATATTCTCATGGTGATTGTATATCTGCCCGTTCTTCCGTGTCGATAAACTTTGGCGAACCTCTTCTCCAATGCTGCTGTTGGAATAGTCGATGATCGTTTTTATCTTATTGGATTTTTTATCGACAACATACAGCCGGTGCACAGGCATGTTGATCTTGACACCGGTTTTATTGTGAATTCCCCTGATATCATCCCAGGTCTGCACCCAAACAACATCTTTTTGATCCGCTTGGTCGTATTCCAGTGCGTCAGGATAGGCGCCCGGAGATCGTGCAATGGACAGGTAATCGACATTTTCCTTCCAAAAAGTAACATTCTTTAGATATGCCGCTTTGTCCTGGCCTTTGTCGTTGGGATTGATACTTGTTCCGTTGAAGTTCCTGAAGTCGTCGGTAAGTAAAGCGCCAACTTTTGCGGCATCGCCACTGACGAAAGCCACTGTCAAATTTTCAACTGCGGCGATGGCAGGGTGCTCGATGTAGATCGTACCGTTGGATTTTTTCTGGGCGATGCCCGCGATAGTAAGCGTCAGCCAAAAGGCCAACATAATTTTTCTCATTGATCAGTTGTATTGATTTATACATTAAATGTATTACTTAAATACTGATAATCAGTAAATTATATAATTTTTATTTTCCCATATCTTTTATATCGCCCAAAAATAATATCGGTCCGCTTTGCGTGAACTCAAAGCGAATGATACGTTAAACTCCTTTGTAAGCTTTGATATAGTCGGTATCTTGCCTGACCCATGAAAGTATTTTTCATCCATATCAACTACATACAAATGCATCCGCCCCATCTCGCATACAGGCATGACGATGCGTTCCTGAAAAACTCGAAAGAGTTCGTATAGTTATCCCTGCCCGGCCCCAGGCAGGGAACCTTTTTCCATTCTACAGAACAAATTAGTTGTCTGGCGCCATTAAATTGATTTTAATTGGGGTTGCGCCGTTCAGCGAGCGTATTAAAAATAAGTACAATGTCAAATATCATAGTATCAACAGGTATATACGATCTGATCAAGGATCATATCAGGAGAAAAAAAGTAACACCGGCAGAAGAGGAAATCCTTAAATCCGAATTAAAAGCCGCGAAACAAGTGAGGCGCAAAGACATTCCGGCAGATGTGGTCGACATCGATTCGCGGATCACGATCATAGACCATTCGGCAAATTCCGAGGAAGTTTATCAATTCGTCGCACCAGACAGGGCCAAGCCTAAAAACAACACGAAGTCTATATTGACACGCATGGGACTTGCGCTTGTCGGCTATAAAGCCGGAGACATAGTCCACTGGCCTTATGAGGATCATATGAAAAAGATTGAGATTTTAAAAGTTGAGAGGATCACGGCGTAATCGTAGCGCTATCAATATAAAATCCCGGGAAAAATCCGGGATTTTTTATTTTCTCTCCATTTGTCCGAAATGTTATGCTTCTTTCTTTGCAGCTTTGCGGTTAAAAGAAGTGTCGGCGAACTATAATCATTTTGCTGATTTTCTCCGTCTGCGTTCTGCCTGGATCAGGGAAAGTTCGCGCCCGGTCTGGCCTGCGACGGAAGTATTTTCCTCGGCGCGCCTGATCAAATACGGCATCACATCACGTACCGGTCCGAATGGAAGGTATTTGGCAACATTATATCCGTGTGCGGCAAGATTATAACTGATATTGTCACTCATTCCATACAGCTGTCCGAACCAAATTCGAGAATCATTATTCGGCAAACCTTTCTCCTGCATCAATTCCATCAGCCTGTATGAGCTTTCTTCATTGTGGGTTCCGGCGAATATCGCCATCCTGTCGATGTGTTTCATCATATATTCTACCGCAGCATCAAAGTTATCATCCGTAGCCTGCTTCGTTGGGCAGATCGGCGATTCATATCCCATCTGTGCCGCACGTTCGCGCTCCTTTTCCATGTAGGCGCCGCGCACGAGCTTCATTCCGATATGAAACCCTTCAGCATCGGCACGCGAATGGATCTTCTTCAAATAATCAAGCCTGTCATGGCGGTACA
>CBDUBP010000230.1:0-4357 GCA_965365415.1 uncultured bacterium
GATTTTTCGCGTAACATCATCGGTGGTGTTATAACCGCGAATGATCTCTACCAGCTTCATGATCGGCACGGGATTCATGAAATGCATCCCGATGATTCGCCCGGGATTGTCCGTGACAGCCGCGATCTGCGTGATTGATATCGAAGAAGTATTTGTCGCAAGTACAGTTTCGGAACTACAGAATTCATTTAATTGGCGGAATATATTCAGCTTTAGGTCAACGTTTTCAGTTGCAGCTTCGACAACCAGATCGGCTCCGGCAACACCATCCTTTAAATCAGTATAAGTAATGATGTTAGAAATGGTTTTTGTGCGGTCGTCTTCTGTGATCGATCCTTTTGCAACCATGCGGTCGAGATTTGAAGCGATGGTCATCATTCCTTTCTCGATTGATTTTTCCGAGACGTCAATCAGCCTGACCATGAATCCGCTCTGAGCAAATGTGTGGGCAATTCCGTTACCCATCGTTCCCGCACCAATTACAGCGATGTTCTTCATTGAAATGTATTTAAAAGGTTTGTTTGTTTAAAGCAGGCGATGATTCGGTACGCGATCTTCAAGGCTTCCGTTCCGTCTTCCAGAGTCACAATCGGACTTGATCCTGAATTGATCGCATCGGCGAATGTCTCCAGTTCGTCGAGGATCGCGTTGTTTGGCAACACATCAGGATTCGAAAAATAAATTTGCTTCTTGATGCCCTCGGCATTTTGCAGGATCATATCGAAATCGCCCGGAACTTCAGGCGCATCCTTCATTTTGACAACCTCGCATTTCTTATCCAGAAAATCAACGGAAATGTATGCATCCTTTTGAAAGAATCTCGATTTGCGCATATTTTTAAGTGAAATCCTGCTCGCAGTAAGATTGGCGACACAGCCGTTTTCGAATTCGATCCGGGCATTGGCAATATCGGGCGTGTCTGAGATAACCGATACACCGCTTGCGCTCACATTCGAAACAGGGGATTTCACAACGCTTAGAATCGCATCGATATCGTGGATCATCAGGTCAAGAACCACGGGAACGTCTGTGCCACGCGGATTGAATTCTGCCAAACGATGTGTTTCGATAAACATCGGGTTGACGATCATATCGCGGACTGCGGTAAAAGCGGGATTGAAGCGTTCTACATGTCCAACCTGGCCTTTGACGTTGTATTCATTGGCAAGTGCGATAATTTCTTGGGCTTCCTCAACGGTATTGGAAATCGGTTTCTCGATAAAAACGTGCTTACCCGATTTGACAGCCACTTTTGCGCACTTATAGTGGGAAAGTGTCGGAGTGACGATATCGACAACATCGACCGCGTGCAAAAGGCTTGCTATCGTACTGAAGTGCTTGTATCCGAACTCGGCTGCAACTTTTTGAGCGTATGCCTCATTCTCATCGTAAAATCCAACCAGCTCGTATTTTTCCGATTGCTGTAATAATCTGAGATGAATTTTTCCAAGATGGCCGGCACCAAGCACACCGATTTTTAGCATAAAAGATAGTTTACGCAAAAATAGCAATTAATTACCTCTGTGATTGACGTCGGCTGATAAAAGTAAAGCCTGATCGTATTAGAAAATTAATTCCGGCGCCGGTTCTTTACACAATGCCTGCGCAATTGAGAGGCCGACTTTTAGATGCGGGAAGTACGAAATGGAAGTCGAATGCTGGTCACTTCTGGCTTGGAACAAATTGGGTAATACGCGCAATAATGCTTAATTTTACCGCAAATATCAGCCGTGAAAGACACTCAGAAACACCAGGGATTGCGTAACAAACTTGTCGAATTGCTTCGTCAAAAAGGCATTGTGGATGAAAACGTCCTCAAAGCCATTGCCAAGATTCCGCGCCATCTTTTCCTGGATTCGGGTTTCGAGGATTATGCTTATCAGGACAAGCCGTTTCCAATCGGCGCCGGCCAGACGATTTCACAGCCGTATACCGTAGCTTTCCAGACGCAGTTGCTGCAGGTAAAAAAAGATGATAAGGTGCTCGAGATCGGAACAGGATCGGGCTATCAGACCGCGGTTCTGTTTTTAATGGGCGCGAAGGTTTACAGTATTGAACGGCAGAATGAGCTTTTTAAGAAAACCTCGGTATTTCTTCCAAAAATGGGCATACGTCCGAAACATCTGTCTTTTGGAGACGGATACAAGGGATTGCCGGCACATGCGCCATACGACAGCATTATTGTGACCGCAGGTGCTCCGGAAATCCCCAACGCACTCATGGCACAGCTTAAAATAGGAGGAAGGCTTGTAATCCCGGTGGGAAAAGATCTCCAGATCATGACACTTCTGATCCGCAAAAATGAAAAGCAGTTTGAAAAACACGAACTCGGAGAATTTCGTTTCGTGCCTCTTCTTGAAAATAAGAATTGATTATTTTTTGAATTCCTTCTTGATCCGGTCGAGGTCGCGTTTGGTATCGGCCTCTTTAAGCGATTCGCGCTTGTCGTAAGTTTTCTTGCCCCGAGCGAGCCCGATTTCCAATTTGGCGATCCCATTTTCATTTGTAAAGAGCCGCAAGGGAACGATTGTCAGACCTTTGGCCTGGACATTCTTCTGAAGCGTCCTGAGCTCTTTTTTGTTGAGTAAAAGCTTGCGCTCACTTCGCGCATTGTGGTTAAAACGATTTCCAAAGGCGTATTCCTCGATATAGGTGTTGATGGCGAAAAGTTCATGACCGCTAAACTCGCAAAATCCTTCGGTGATATTGGCTTTTCCGGCGCGGATGGATTTGATTTCGGTCCCCGTCAGAACGATTCCGGCCGTATAAGTATCAATGATTTCAAAATCGAAACGCGCGCGCTTGTTGAGTATGTTGACCGTTTTTAGCATCGCTCAAAGGTAACGACAAATCAATAAAATCGAAACTGTACGAGAGTGTTTATAAATTTCGTAAATACTTGATTGCCAGTTCATACGATTCATTACCTTAGTTAAATAAAACTTAAACAAACCGACCATGGCCTGTAAACTACTCAGATTTTCAGCAGTCGTACTGTTGATCTTCACAGCTTGTTCCCGCGAAGAACCAATTTCGGAAACTTCCGCAGATATACTTCAGCAGGAACCCATGTCGAAATCCCAGATCAACAATGTCATCGATGTGACGCTCCGGACCGGTGAAGTCTACAACTGGAAGAGCGCGACAACACACATGATCTGGAGCGCCGCGATCCATGGAAACAATGTCGTTTCGGTTGGATTCGGGAATTCGGCAAACGATATCGATCGTTCGAGGTCGCCGAAAAGCAATGCAATGCAACGTCAGATCATTGAACTGATTGAAAAAAGTGAAGGTGTCGAACTTCAATTCACACCTGACCCGATACTTACGACTTTAGACGTGGCAATTACAAAACAGGAAACCATTTCCGCGCTACGAAAACTCAATTTCATCAGATATATAGAGCCTGCCGACTATCGTTATTTTGATGAGCCGCTTGAACGGAATCCAATTGAAACCGCGAGTGGCGTCAGTAGCGGATCGGGCTGCGGATACGAATCTATTGCACTGGCTTCAGCCGATTATACCTCAATCACTCCCAATGCCAAAGCCGGATGGACATTATATCAGCACAATATTCCATCCGCATGGAATTACAGCACGGGCACCGGAATTATGATAGGAATCGTCGATACGGGCCTTTCACCACAACAAACAATGCTCGGGACAAGTTTCAACGACGGCATGTCGCAAGGCCGCACGCTGCAGAAATTTGGAACATATGTCGATTCTCCGTGGCCCTGGTCATCAGGAACCGACGGGGTAAATGATCTGTGCGGACACGGAACAAGTATGGCATCCGCTGCGGCAGCACCGCGAAATGACAATGGAATGCCCGTCGGCGTAGCCTACAATTCAAATCTGGTGACGTATCGTGCGGCTGCAAATGTCGTACTGGATGGATATCACGAACAAAACGGTGTCAAAAATGCGTTCACTGCATTGGGAAACAATGCCAATGTAAAGATCATTTCGATGTCGATGGGGCACATATTTTCAGTAGGTAAAATTTCAGACGGTATCAAATACGCATACAACAAAGGCAAAATGATATTCTGCGCAGGCGGAACATCAACAAGCTTCACAACATTTGTCGGCGTAATATTTCCTGCAACGATGGCCGAAACCATTGCTGTGACAGGGGTAAAAGAAGGAATTTACCAAAAATGCAGCGACTGCCATTCGGGAAGCAAGATCGAGTTCACCGTTGCGATGCAGCGCGCCTCAGGAAGTACATCGCCGGTTGTAAGTTATTATGATAACCAAACCGATTACGTTGGAGGATCCTCGGTCGCAACTGCGACGACGGCGGGAATTGCGGCTCTGGTGTGGTCGAAAAATCCAACATGGACAA
>CBDUBP010000231.1:0-4347 GCA_965365415.1 uncultured bacterium
TCCATAATGAAGTCCTGAGCATTCCCATAAGCCCCGTGCTTTCAATCGATCAGGCAGGCGAAGTCGCCGATGCAATCAACAAATTCAGATGAACAGGCTCAGGGTCATAGCCCGCCGCGAGCTTTTCAGGGTGGCATCGCTGAACAGCTTGAGTGTTGCGATCAAGATCGTGATCGGATTGATGACATCGAAAGTGATCGCTGTCCTGATCGGTCCCGCCGGAATGGCATTGACCGGCAATCTCCGAAATTTCCTGACATCAGTGGAATCGGCCGCAACATTGGGGTTCCAGAACGGAATCGTAAAATATGTATCCGACAGCCGCGATGATGATGAGCTGAAGAAATTCCTGTCGACCGTCATCATCTGCCTGATCGCGTCGACGCTGCTGCTGAGCATCGTTCTTTTTCTGTTTGCCGATTGGCTCAATGCACGGATTTTTTCCTCGGCAAATGATTATCCGGTTGTATTTAAAGCGCTCGCTCTCGGTTTGCCGTGGTATGTGGCATCGATGGTCTTGATTGCAATATTAAATGGCTTTGCGAATTTCAGAAGCGTCATTTACATCAACATTCTCGGAAATTTCCTCGGACTGCTCGTATCGATCATATTCATCTACGAACTGCAGACCTTGGGTGCACTTCTGGCAATCGTCATTTCGCCTTCGCTGATGTTTTTCATCACGATCTTCTTTATCCGCGACAGCATCGGTTTTTCGCTATTAAAACCGAGTAAAATTCATGCTCCTGCGGTTCGAAACCTCGCCGAATATTCGCTGATGGCTTTGATAGCAGCCATTGCGGGTCCGATCGTAATGCTTGCGATCCGGAACAATGTCATCCAGGAACTTGGAATTGCCAAAGCGGGATTGTGGGAAGGCCTGCAGCGGATGTCGTCGTATTATCTGCTTTTTCTGTCGACCATCCTTGCGGTATATTTCCTGCCAAACCTGGCCCGTACCCAAACAAGAGGAGAGATGAAGGCAGTGTTCAATGGTTATTTCAAAATGATCATTCCCGTTTTTTCCGCGGTGCTCGCCATTATATTCTTGCTGCGCGATCTCGTGATACAGATTTTGTTCAGCGATGAATTTTCGGGGATGTCGCCACTTTTTTTCTGGCAATTGCTCGGAGATCTTCTAAAAGCCTGCTCACTGATCCTTGGTTATGCTTTTTTTGCAAAAAAACTGACGACGGCTTTCATCATCACTGAAATATTTTCGCTGTGTGTTTTATGGATATCAAGCATTTCACTGATCCGCATCTTTGATATCAATGGAATCGTGATGGCGCACGCGCTGACTTACGCGATATACCTTCTCGTCCTGATGATCTATTTCAGGAAAACGCTTGGCAGTTCCGCCGAAGCTTAAGCATTTCAAGATCGCCTTTTCCGCGGCCGTAAACATAGACCGACCCGTACGCTTCCAATTTTATCAGTTTCAGGATCCTGTTTACTTTTTCTGCACCGTAACAGTTTTCAGATGAAAATTTTCCTGTCAGATGACCGTCCGCAATCTCCGGTGATGTCCCGATAACCGAAACTCCGTATCGATCGCTCCAGGGTTTGATCCATTCGGCCATTGATGCGGTAACGATATAAACTTCATGCCTGCCCTCAATATGCATCTTGAACTTATTCAGCAAAATCGGGTTGATCGCCAAATCAATTTTGGCAGTCGCAAATCCAACAGCTTTTCTGCAAAATTCCTCATAGGACATGCCACTGAAAAAATGCGTAAAATACCGTCGCTTGACATCTGAATTCTTAAAAATGCCGAATTTCATTCCGAGCAAAAAAGGCGAAAGTACTGCCATGCCTGAGAGAAATCTGACATTGCCAAAAGAAAACCGCGTAAACTCAAGAAGTGAATCTTTTTTATACAACGTGCCATCGAAATCAAACAGTGCGATCGATTGCTGCATCATTTGAAATATAAAAGGTAACACATCAACGCGGTCCAGCTAAAGATAGTTATCTGGATGAACCTGTCTTTCAGCACGATCAACGTAGGCGAGTAGGTCGAGCCGTCGACAATGGCCAGTTTGAGGTAACGGAGCATGCCGTTCAGCACGAAGATGATCGAAACGTACAATAAATTTGAGCCGTAATGTTCCTGATTCTCAGGCGCGATGCAATAAAAGATATAACAAACCAATAATACCGCAGCAAGAAGGCACATCACGATATCTATGAACATCAGATTATATCCTTTGATGTTCTTGCGGACATCGAGTCCGTCATTCGAATGGACAACATCGGTCCGCCGTTTTGCAATTCCGAGAAACAATGCCAGTAAATACGTGATCAATAGGATCCATACCGATGGCTCAATATCGGTAACTTCTGAGCCTGCAAGTATGCGCAGTACAAAACCGACCGCGATGATGTTGATATCGAGTATCGCGATGTGTTTGAGCCACTTCGAATAAAAAATATTAAGGATGATGTAACTCGCAAGAATTGTTGCCAATCCCGATGAGGTGAAATATCCGATGCCGAGGGAAAGTGCAGCAAGAAGGGCGGACAACATCAGTGCTCCTGTGACGGGAATTTTGCCCGATGCTATCGGGCGTAGGGATTTCTTGGGATGCGCGCGGTCTTCGTTGACATCGAGATAGTCATTGATGATATAGATGCTGCTCGCAGCGAGGCAAAAACAAACAAAGGCAATGAGTGAATTTACAAGCGCGTCCTGACTGAAGAATGCCCCGCCAAAAAAAACAGGTGCGAAAACAAACGCATTCTTTACATATTGTTCCGGCCGGATCAGCCTTACGTAATGTCTCATTTTTTTCCGTTTAGCACGAGAAAATGATCGGTTTCGTCAATCTTTTTCAGCTCTTCGTACATTCTCCATCCGATGATGCTCGACCGCTGTTCGGCGGGTAGTGAGGCTTCAGTCACCGGAAATGATTTTTCGAGCAAAACATAATAACCGTCATCCGAAGCTAATGTAAGGAATAAATCAAATTGACGGTCGACTTCGGTGTTGATGAGCCAGTCGGCGGGCAAAGGATTTCGGGCGTCGAAAAGATAATATGCCATCGGAATTGACGGAGCCGCGATAAATTTCGGATATTTTGCCGTCAGCATTTTTAGCTCCGAAAGTTTTTTAAAATTTTCCTTATTAGTCTTGATCAGGGCAAGTTTCGGCGAAATCTGATCAAGGCGTTCCGTGAGCTGGTTGATCGGTTTTTCGCGATAGGGCTGCCAGGCGTGGACGGCACCGAGGAAAACGAAAAGAGCCGCAGGCACAAAATAGAATTTCGGCGAAAGCAATCGTGATATTTCTTCGTGACACAAGGCCATGAAGCAACCTAGCATTCCACTAAAAAAGAAAATGGGATATTGATATCCAAGGCTGATGGATGCACACCATGCAATTCCGATAACGACCAATATCGGCAGATAAAAAGTAGTTTTTTGTTTTCGTATAATCAGGCGGGCCGCAAGCGAAGCAACGCATCCAACCCATAATATTCGCGAGGACTCCAAGATGTCAAAAAATGCGGTAAACATGGCAAGCATCGCGATTCCGATCGGAATCCATCGCAGAAAATTTTGGACATGTGTTCGATTTCTGTCAAACGATACAACGGTGAAAAGCAATGCCGAAATGACGATCAGCAGGATCGACGATGGCTCAATGATCGCCCGCTTGTAATTGTGAAATCCGACATAGATTAAATCTTCAACATGTGTTTCACCCGTGGTTTGTGCGATGAATCTGCGGATATTGTCACCCATAATGATCACAAATGCCGCAATCCAAAGTGATAGTGATATCAGATAAAGGCTAAATTTCCTCCATCCGAAATTCAACAAAATCCAAACGCCGAAAATGATCGGGATTGGGTAAAATGACTGCTTTGTCAACGCCGACATCAGGCAGATACCCGCAACCATAGTGATTCGTACGATTGTCAACATATCAGAAGTGGCAACAACGAAAAACGCTGCCGATGCGAATAGCAATCCATCTGTCGTAGGCCATGGATAGCCGGGAAAATTTAGTATCGAGACCACAAAGCCAACGATCATCAAAACCCATTTGTTGATTCCCATGCTTCGGAAATTGTACAGCCGGTCCAATCCGCCGACAACGAAAAAAACCTGAAGCCCGAACATCATCATCGTGATACTCTTTAGTAGGAGAAATTGCCCGAATTCGGGTAAGATCAGCATAAAAAGTGCGTGAAAATACAGTGTCAAGGGCGGACCTTTATATACAAAATCCGCATAAACAGTTTCACCATTGACGATCCGCCATGAATAGCCGGGGATGTATCCCGTATCCCAGGTTTCAAATCCGAACTGCGTCAGTCCGAAAGCATAGACGGCAAT
>CBDUBP010000232.1:0-4263 GCA_965365415.1 uncultured bacterium
GTATCTCGTTCAGGACAACGGATGGGATATTTCGGCGAATGCGAAGGAAACGCGCGCGCAGAATGCATTTGATTACATCAAAGGTTTTAGCGGAATCGAGGCGATCACAATTGATGGAGCAAACTTTTCCGAGTGTTATCTGGCATTGCAGAAAGTGCTTGAAACGATCCGCCGTGAAAGAAGGCCGTTTTTGGTGCATGCGAGGGTTCCGCTGCTGAACCATCACACATCGGGTGTGCGGATGGAATGGTACCGCGATGATCTGGATGAAGCGAGGTCACGTGATCCTTATCCCGTGCTCATTCGGCAGATGAAGGATGCCGGAATTTCGGGTAATGAGATCACACAATTGGAAGATGATGCGAGAAATGCAGTTGCGGCAGACTATGAGTTGGCGTTAAAGGCCGAAGATCCAAAGCCTTCCGATTTATTTACGCATGATTTTGCGCCGACGGAAATTATTGAAGAAACGGGCGAACGATCGCCTGAACGCGAGGATAAAGTGGTGATGGTGGATTGTGCGCTTTTCGCCGTCGAAGAATTGATGAAAAAGCATAAGGAATGTTTGCTTTACGGGCAGGATGTCGGTGCGAGGCTTGGCGGCGTTTTCCGTGAGGCTGCAACGCTTGCCCAAAAATTTGGGGATGAGCGCGTTTTCAATACGCCGATCCAGGAAGCATTCATCGTCGGGTCGACCGTCGGGATGTCGGCCGTTGGGCTGAAGCCGATCGTTGAGGTACAGTTTGCAGATTATATCTGGCCAGGCCTCAATCAGCTGTTTACCGAAGTCAGCCGTTCCAGTTATCTGACCAATGGCAAATGGCCCGTGAGCATGATACTGCGTGTGCCCATCGGAGCGTATGGAAGCGGCGGACCGTACCATTCATCATCCGTTGAAAGTGTACTGACGAACATCCGAGGAATCAAGATCGCCTATCCGAGCAATGGCGCCGATCTGAAAGGATTGATGAAGGCGGCATATTACGATCCGAATCCGGTGGTGATCCTTGAGCATAAAGGTTTGTATTGGTCGAAAGTCAAAGGCACCGAAGAAGCGCGTGTGATCGAACCTTCAGAAGATTACATCTTACCATTTGGAAAAGCGAACATCGTTCAGGAGATATGGCCTGATGACAATGTCGAGACGATGTCGGTCATTACCTACGGAATGGGGGTCCATTGGGCTCTGAATGCGTCGAAAGATATCAATACACAGGTCGAGATCATTGATTTGCGGACGTTATATCCGCTGGATGAGGAAACGATCATAAAATCTGTCAATAAAACAAGGAAATGCCTTGTGGTCACCGAAGAGCCCGTCGACAATTCATTTGCGCGAAGCCTCGCCGGCCTCATCCAGGAAAAATGCTTTAGAAGTCTCGACGCTCCGGTGATGGTAATCGGTTCGGAAAATATGCCTGCAATCCCTCTGAACAGCACTTTGGAACAGACGATGATCCCGAATTTGGAGAAAGTCAGGGATAAGATCAGCGAATTATTGAATTATTAGAAAAGGTGTCCCCCGGGGCGCCTTTTTGCTTTGTAAGGTTAACCCGGACAGATGATTGGCGCGATCTGGTGAGCTGATTGAATCGTTTGTCACAGCTGATTTTAAAGCTGTTACCTTGTTAAATATCTGATAAAATACCCTCAGGTTTGGCTCTCCTGATGGTTAGGGCTACCTTTGCACTCTCTTCGATTCCTTATCTAAAAGGAATTTTAAAAATTAAAATCTTTAAAATGGAATTTATTCAGGTAAACGCCTCAACAGGCGAACATGAACATTATACATATGAGCGCATTGCCGGATTTCTTGCCACACATCTTGAACAATACGGAGACAGCATCGAAGATATTTTGAAATGCATCGCTTATGTAAAGGATCATCGCAGAGGCGGAAATATCATTATCGGGATCGATGGCGATAAAATTGCCGGCATCACGATCCTGAACAATACAGGCATGCGGAGTTATATTCCGGAAAATATCCTTGTTTATATCGCCGTAGACAGTTCCCATAGAGGCAAAGGCTACGGCAAACAACTTATGGAACAAGCGATTTCAGTCACCGATGGAAGCATTGCGCTTCATGTCGAACCCGATAATCCGGCGGTGCATCTTTACTCCAAACTCGGATTTACCAACAAGTATCTTGAAATGCGATTAAACCGTTAAGATGGCATTCATAACTCTTTACAAAGAAAAGCTCAGACAAAACTTTCAATTTTTGGATTCCCTTTTTAAAGAACGCGATATCGTATGGGGTGCCGTTTCAAAGATTTTGTGCGGTAATACGCTTTATCTGAAAGAACTTTTGTCGTTGGGGCTGACTGAAATTCACGATTCCCGACTTTCAAATCTCAGGAAGATCAAAGAATTGTCGCCGGAAGTACAAACCGTGTACATCAAACCTCCTGCAAAGGGAAGCATTCCGGGTATTATCCGTCACGCCGATGTCAGTTTCAATACCGAGATCGACACTATAAAAATGCTGTCTGCTGAAGCTATCAAGCAGGGCAAGATCCATAAGATCATCATCATGATCGAAATGGGTGATCTTCGTGAAGGCGTGATGGGTGAGGAACTGATCGAGTTTTACCGGCAGGTGCTGGAGCTTCCAAATATTGAGATCAGCGGAATCGGCACAAATCTCAATTGTTTGAGCGGGGTCATGCCGACGCAGGATAAACTTATTCAATTAAGCCTTTACAAACAACTGATAGAATCAAAATTTAATATCTCGATTCCGTGGGTGTCGGGCGGCACATCGGTCGCCATTCCGTTGATGCTCAGGAATGCCCGCCCGATGGCGGTTAATCATTTCAGAGTCGGGGAAGCATTGTTTTTTGGAAAGGATATTTTTACCGGATGCACCATAGAGGGTATGAATGATAATGTGTTCAAACTGTGTGCGGAGATAATCGAGATCAATCAGAAGCCTGCAGTTCCAATCGGGCAGTTGGGAGCCAACGTTGCAGGCAATACAGGTGAGATCGATCATGCGTGCGATTTGGGAACAACTTCACTGCGTGCGATCCTCGATGTTGGCCTTCTGGATATGCAGCCGCAATATTTGATTCCTGAAGATTCAGACATATCGCTCGTCGATGCGAGCTCTGATATGCTGGTCATCGATATTTCGTCGTCGGAACGAAACTATTGCGTGGGCGACCTGATTTCATTCAAACTGAAGTATATGGGTGCACTTTATTTGTTAAACTCCAATTACATCGAGAAGAGGATCGCTTAGATTCTTTCGCTCAGTTTAAAGACCTGATAGATTTAAAATGAGATTGCTTTCAGTATTTACGGAAAAAATTCACGAACTGATTGAAGCGGCGCTTGCAAATGCGGACATCGCCGAGAGCTGGCTTCCCTGGATGCGGTTTCTGATCCTGATTTCGGGACTGCTGATCCTTGCCATCGCGTCCTATCTATTGACAAAAAAATTTGTCATTCGATTTATCAATTCTTTTTTCCGAAGAACTAAGATAACCTGGGACGATGTGCTGGCAGAGCAGGGAACTTTTGATAAACTCGCCCATATCGTTCCTGCCATTTTGGTTCGCCAGGCAATCCCCGGCTTATTCGGCGAATTTGATTTGCTTCAGATAGTTGCGGTTAAAGTTGCCGATGTGTATATCATCGTCGCATCGGCATTTATTGTACTTTCATTTTTAAAGGCAGCGGAATTCCTTCTGTCACAATCGGTTGCCTTCGCCGGAAAACCTATAGCGAGTTATTTTCAGATGATCAGGATCGTGATGTATATCGCGATGTTCATCATCGTGTTATCGATCCTGATTGGCAGATCGCCACTTTATTTCCTCAGTGCATTTGGTGCGATGACGGCTATTTTGTTGCTGATCTTTAAAGATACGATTCTCGGACTTGTGGCCAGTGTCCAGATTTCGGCAAATGATGTCGTTCGCGTGGGTGATTGGGTCGAGATGCCAAAATTCAATGCCGACGGTGACGTGGTTGCGATCAATCTCAATACGGTAAAGATCAGGAATTGGGATAAGACGATCACTGCAATTCCAACTTTCCACTTCATGTCGGACAGTTTCAAAAATTGGCGCGGGATGGAGGAAAGCGGTGGGAGACGCATCAAACGCGCCATATTCATCAATGTCCGCTCAATCAGGTTCGTCGACCCGGAATCTCGGGAACGATTTAAGAAGTATGCGCTCATTAAGGATTATGTTGAAAATAGACAGGCTGAGATTGAGCAATATAATTTAACCGGCGGTTTTGATACAA
>CBDUBP010000233.1:0-4223 GCA_965365415.1 uncultured bacterium
CGACGATGACAATCGAGGTCACGCCAAACACAACGCCATCGTTTGCGCAAGTTGCTGCGATTTGTTCAGGAGAAACACTGACTTCACTTCCGACAACGTCAATCGATGGAATCACAGGAACGTGGTCGCCTGCATTGAATAATACGGAAACAACGACCTATACATTTACGCCGTCATCCGGTCAGTGCGCGACATTGACAACCATGACAATTGAGGTAAATGTGACAGAAGCGCCAACCGGCCAGCAGAACCAGGAAATCCTTGTCGAAGACCTTACCGAGGCAACAATCGCCGACATTATGGTCGACGGTGACGTTACCTGGTACGCATCGCACGCAAATGCCATGGGCAATATCGATCCGCTATCAGAAGATACTCCGCTGATAAACGGCGCTACTTATTACGCTATGCAGGTTGTGGACGGCTGCCGTTCTGTGGAACCGTTGGCAGTAACGGTTAATGTCAGCCTTGGTGCCGGTGGATTCACAATTCATAACATCGCAGCGTATCCAAATCCGACAAATGACCAGGTACGATTTTCAGGGTTGCACGAAAGCGCATCTGCAGAAGTTTTCGACCTTGCGGGACGGAAAATTCAGAATTTGCAGATCGATTCCGCTTCAGCAATTGATTTTGCGAAATTCCCGGCGTCGATCTATTTGGTCAGGCTAACGGTTGGAAATGAATCTAAAATATTCAGGATTGTAAAGCAGTAGTATGCTTCGTCTTCCGAAAATTAAATCGCTGACATTTGTCGGCGATTTTTTTTGTTTTGAATTTGACCGCGATCGGTATTTCCTTTTCTGACCGATGCAAGTCCCTCGATGATCATATAGGCTATAAAGATCAATCCGACTATCGATCCGGCGACCAAAGAAATTAAAGCTGCGCCTTCTGAGGTTGCTGCGGGTTCAGTAAATAGGATGTAGAATAATATGATCGACAGGGCGATAATTGTAATTACCGCGAGTAATCGAAATAGGATATGTTTGGTCATTTTGGTAGTTGGCCCGATATTTTTACCGCGAAGCCACAAAGGCACGAAGAAATAAAAGTTCTAATAATCGAGGCAATATATTAATTGTACTGAGATTAACAGATCAACAAGAAAATTATTCTCGACACCAATGCTGACGAAGGTTTATAGAATAAAATAAGAAATTGCATAAAGCCACAGAGATATTGATGGCAATCAACCGAAATAGATACGTTTTATATCGTATAGTCTGTCCACTGGCAATTGTGATTAATAGAGCGTAGTTAAGTGTCGATTCGATTTTTTGATCAAGTCGCATTATCTGAAGTGGCAGGCAAAACAACGAAGAAAAAAAGCTGCCATCAGGCAGCTTTCAATTACTTACAAGGCGACTCTACCGTAAAAGTAAAATCTTTTGTACTGTTTTTCTTTACAGCCGGATTGTCTTTGTGGTCCGGCTTGTAGGCAGCGCCCGAACCAAGGTCGGCGGCAATCCCGATGATTCCCCATGAAATGATGCTCAGGATGAAGTTTCCGGTACGGAAGGCCCTGTTGTAGGTCAACGTTTGACTTTCGCAGCCTTCTTCACGCAATTCAACAGCCAAAGGCTTGTTTCGCGGAAACTTGCCTTTTGCGGTTCCTTTTCCGACGTTCTGACCATCGACATAGATGTCGGCATTCGGACGGTCTTTTGCAATGATTGTCGCGGTGTACTTACTTCCGCCAAACATGACGCCACAACTGCTGTTTAGCATTAACAGCGAGGCCGCCACAAATGCGAGTGTAATCTTTTTAAACATTTATTTTGTTTTAGGTTGGCGGCAAATGTATACAAATAACCGAGATACACTTTACGGTTATCCATTAAATGCAATACATAATTCCGAACCCTTTAATAAGACGCAAACAAACGAAATCATCATCGACTTAAATATGCCAAACCGCTCGCAAGCACTCTGTTTCTGTAAGTTTCCGCCTCTTGGTTTCTGCCCAGCATTTTATAACATTGGAATAATTGATAATCGGCATTTGCGGTATATGGCGTCAGATTTCGGCACTGCCTTAATTCAATAATCGCTTTTTCAATCAGGTTTTTATCGATATAGCGCATGGCATTGTCAAACCGCTCGGTATAGGCCATCGAAAAAAAGGGATTTCTTGACGCTCCAATACTGCTCTGCACTTTAATAAATTTCCCGCCGATCTCGTGTGTTTGCCATTTTTTATCGAGTTTTTCAAGCGTCCTGATAATTGCGTCATCGGATTTTTTGTTGATGTGGATTTTCTTTATCGAGTTGTTCGATCAGTAAGCTGTAATATGGAAGTTTGATTTTATTAGCGACGAGGACACCGTCAGGATTAACTCCCAAAAATGAGGAATGACTTGTCGACACAAATAAATTATCGCCATCGAAATGATATCGCAGTTGGTTCTCGTAGGTTGAACCGATTTTGATCCAGGTTCCCTGAAGCAACTTCTTTTGTTGCGCAATCGTAATTTGATTTAATAGTAAAATGAAAATAATTGCAGTGATGCGCATGCTCTATGTTAAGATAAAATGGATGATGATGAAGTCTATTTTCCTAAGTTGAGTGGAAGTATAAAACGATACCGGACGGCCACTCCATTCACCTTCGCAGGCGTCCATTTATAATTAGTCGATTTTATAATTTGGATGACCTGACTTATGACGCTCTTATTTTTTTGACCTTTAAAAAGGTTGATGTTACTGATTGAGCCATTTTTTTCGACTATAAATTCAAATTTGAAAACACCAAAAACATCGTCAGGCGTCTTAAATTGATTGGCTACAATTTGGTAAAAACTTTAAGTGCTGCCATTGATTTCCGGCAGGACATCGACTTTGGTGTAAATCGAATCCTTTACGGTATCCGAGCATGCGCGCCTGAAGTCCATAAAAATATGGCCAAGAGATAATAATATTTTTTCACGATTAAGTAGGTTTAAGGCAGTATTGGTTTATTTGGAAGGCCGCAAATATAGCTATTTAATCTGGCTGGTTAGCCGAAGGATATATCCTGTCAGCCACTTGATAAAATACTTCCCAGCAAATGATCGAAAATGCGGCATTGTAAATAACTGCGGATGTGGCGCTATAAGCATTGCCGTCGAAGTAAAATCCCAAGTAAATCATTTGAAAAGAAAGCCACAGGCATACGAAAGTGACTATCGCAGCAGCGATCGATCTGAGAAGGACATTAATACGAAGTAAAAGAAAGGAAACGGTCAGATTGATAATGAGGTAACAAACCGTAATAGTGTTGATGATGTGCCCAAACAAATTGCCATGTGGTAAAATGACAATGGACAATATCCAGTAAAGCGCGAACAGCAAAACGTAAAATAAAATTCTCTTCGTTGGTTTCATCGCTTTAATCTAAACGGCACAATCCGAATCCATAAGACCATTACGTTTATTCCTTTACAAATTTCTTCGTCACCATCATGCCCGCGTCTTTTACATTAATAAAATACAACCCAGATCGCAAGCTATTCACATCAAGCGTCGTGCTTATTCCCTCGAGTTTCTGCGCATAAACCGTCTTACCCAAAATGTCGACAATTTCAACACTTTGTCCCTGATTGAAATTATCGAGCTTTACTGTCAGGTGTCCGGCTGCAGGATTTGGAAATATGCTGAAAGATTCGGCGGTAAAAGAAGCTGTAGAAAGATCGCCCGGTCCGAGTTTCGCAACCCACATGTCGGCGTTTCCGTGATTGCCGGTTACCTCACCATCATTGGAATTGGAGTGTCCTGCCAAGATGTAATATCCGTCGCTCGTTGGCACAGCTGAAAATACTTCTTCAAGTCCGCTGCCACCAAAAGAGCGCTGCCACAAAACGGAACCGGTCGAACTCAGCTTGGCGAGCCAACCGTCTTTATTTCCGTGATTTCCTGTGACATCACCGTCGTTTGAAGATGAATAGGCGCCAATGATGTAACTGCCATCTTCGTTTTGATAAATTGTTTTGGAAAGTTCGACGCCTGTTCCGCCTAATGATTTTTTCCAAATAACAGTTCCCGTGGCGTTCAGTTTGACAACCCAGATGTCGTTCGATCCATGATTTCCGGTCACATCGCCATCATTTGAAGTGGATGATCCCGTGACAATATATCCGCCGTCAGATGTCTGCTTGATTGCGTATGGACGTTCAACCTGTGTTCCGCCAAGTACTTTCTGCCATACGATTGATCCTGCGGAATTAAGTTTTACGATCCAATAA
>CBDUBP010000234.1:0-4186 GCA_965365415.1 uncultured bacterium
GGGCGATGCCTTCGATGTAATCGATTTCATGCCCAGATATGCAAAGGATGATCAGACGTTCCACCGGCCACCTGAGATCATCAGGTATTTGAGGTACAGATCTGGTAAGCCGTCATTCAGCGTCAAATACGATCCGAAGCTTGAGTACGCTCTCGGCGAGACAATGACCCACATCAAGCAGGATTTCATCGTGAGCCTCACAAGCACCAAAAAATTCGATACCCTTTATTTATATAGTAATTTCGATTCGAAAATAATTTTGTCGGGAGGGAAGATCAATTTACGGGAAGACGGATTTTTCCTCGTTGGTTACAACGAAAAACTTTTTCAGCCAACCGTACAGAAAATGAGGATCGAGTTCGAACGCACAAAAGTTTACTGGCTTAACTGGTCGGACAAAACGCCGTCGTACCGCAAATACAATGACCAGATCCTGCGCAGTGCCGTCACGCTTAAACTGCTGACGTATGAACGCACCGGTGCCGTTTTGGCAGCGGCGACGACTTCGCTTCCTGAAACGATCGGCGAAGTACGGAATTGGGATTACCGGTTCTGCTGGATTCGCGATGCGTCGATGGTCATTAATGTACTTTCTAATCTGGGGCATAAAACGATGGCGCAAAGCTATCTGCAATTTGTCATCGACCTTGTGCCTGATAAGGATGAGAAGCTCCAGATCATGTATGGCATCAATAAAGAGAAGATGCTGACGGAAGAGTTCCTCGATCATTTGAGCGGGTATCAGAACTCAAGGCCTGTCCGTATCGGGAATGCCGCATTTACACAGCGCCAGAATGATATTTACGGGATTTTGATGGATGTGATCCACCAGCAATTTATGCATTTCAGCACCGATATCGCCAATGGCGAGGAAATGTGGAACATCACCAAGGGAATCGTGTGGATCGTCAAGCAGCACTGGATGGAACCCGATAAAGGGATTTGGGAATTCCGTACCGAAGAACGGCATTTTACCTTTTCGAAAGTATTGTGCTGGACTGCCATTGACAGGGCGATAAAAGTTGCACAAATCCTTGGCAAAAAGCACAAGGCAGAAAAATGGAAACCGCTCGAGCAGGAAATCCGAAACGACATTATGACAAATGCATGGAATCCCGACGTGCAGGCTTTCACGCAATCGTATGGTTCGCCCGATCTTGATGCCTCGGTGTTGCTGATGGAAGCATATGGAATCATTGAGGCGCGTGATCCAAGATTTATCAGCACCGTGCAGGCGGTCGAACGTGAGCTCAGCAATGACGGGCTGCTGTATCGCTATAAAAACCGGGACGATTTCGGGCTTCCATCATCATCGTTTACGATCTGTACCTTATGGTTCATCAATGCACTATACAAAACCGGCGAGAAGCGGCGCGCAGAGGCGCTATTCCAAAAATTGCTTTCGTATGGAAATCATCTGGGATTGTTTTCTGAGGACATCGATTTCAATTCCAAACGTCTACTGGGGAATTTTCCACAGGCTTATTCTCATCTCGCCATTATTGAAACTGCGATTACGCTGTCGGAGTTAACTGAGGAAGAAGAGGTAATGGGGATGATTAAATAGTTGACAGTTGACAGCTGACAGTTGACAGTAGCTGATAGCTGACAGCTAAATAAACGAATCAACCAATAAACAAATTATCAAATAAACATTTCTCAATAAGCCTTATCTTCGAAACCCAAAAAAATACTTCATGGGCATTAATAAAAATACGATTCTGGGCTGGGCGACATTCATTATGATTATCATGGGACTGTTGCTGATTGGCATGGGAGCATTCCGTTATGACGACGTCGCCGGATGGGGATTCGGGGCGGTGGGAGTTGGATTCCTGGCTAATGCGTGGGTCTTTAGTTCTTTGAAAGGAAGGCTTTGAGAATATAGATTTAAGATTTACGATTTACGATCTAAGATTTAAGATATGGGGTGGAAGATCAAAAATTATCATTTTGCCTACGTTTAATGTTTTATGGCTTTTTATCTGTTTCGGATTTTGTCGGACATCTGCGCAAATTGATTCGGTTCACGTAAATCAAAAGTTTCATTATTCACAATTGATTTTGCCTTCCGCGTTGATCAGCTATGGCGTCGTCGGATTACAGAGCGACGAATTGCAGAAGATCAATCGCAATGTCAGGGATGAGATCAAAGGTTTCATTACCACCGATGCAGACGATGTGCTGGTCGCAGCGCCGGCACTGGCCGTGTACGGCTTAAATGCAGCCGGAATTAAAGGCCGGCATGATTTCCGAGACAGAACGGTTATCATAATCACATCAGCCATCTTTACGTATTCGACAGTCCTGGGATTGAAAGGCGCTACTGGAGTATTTCGGCCTGATGGGTCGACATCGGATTCATTTCCGTCAGGACATACCGCAACGGCTTTTGCAGGAGCGGAATTCCTGCACCAGGAATACAAACACAAGTCTGTTTGGTATGGAATAGCCGGCTATACCGTCGCTACTTTTTCGGGATTCTTAAGGATGTCGAACGATCGGCATTGGCTAACGGATGTGGCAGCCGGAGCCGGAATCGGAATTTTGGGGACCAAGGCAGCCTACTATATCCAGCCCACTATTTCTGAATTGATCTTTTCAGGTGACGATGAAAAGCATGATAAGACAATTTTTATTTATCCGATTCACGATCGCAGTTCCACAGGAATCGGAATTGCAATCGGATTTTGAACGCAGCCTTTTGAAATCGTATATTTGTAACCCTAATTAAATTTTCAAGCCATGTCCGACGATAAAAAAGTAATTTTTTCAATGTCCAAAGTAGGGAAGACCTACTCAAGCAGCAACAAGCAAGTCCTCAAAGATATTTACCTGAGCTTTTTCTACGGAGCCAAAATCGGGATCCTCGGTTTGAACGGATCCGGAAAATCTACGCTGTTAAAAATCATTGCAGGCGTCGACAAGAATTACCACGGTGATGTTGTATTTGCGCCCGGATACACTGTCGGTTACCTTGAACAGGAACCACAGCTCGACGAATCGAAAACCGTAATCGAGATCGTTCGTGAAGGCGTCGCATCGACGATGGCTGTATTGGATGAATTCAATAAAATCAACGATCAGTTCGGACTTCCGGAAGTTTACGAGGATGCCGATAAAATGCAGAAGCTGATGGACCGCCAGGCGGAACTCCAGGACAAGATCGATGCGATGGGTGCGTGGGAAATCGACAATAAGCTTGAGGTTGCGATGGATGCGCTTCGTACTCCCGATCCGGATACTCCGATAAAAGTGCTTTCCGGCGGTGAAAAACGACGCGTCGCCTTGTGCAGACTGCTTTTGCAGCAGCCTGATGTTTTGCTATTGGACGAGCCGACAAACCACCTTGATGCAGAATCGGTTCTTTGGCTCGAGCAGCATCTGGCTCAGTATGCGGGAACGGTGATCGCAGTTACCCACGACAGATATTTCCTCGACAATGTAGCCGGCTGGATACTTGAACTCGATCGTGGCGAAGGAATTCCGTGGAAAGGAAACTATTCATCATGGCTTGAACAAAAAGCTAAGCGCCTTGAACAGGAAGAAAAAACAGCTTCAAAGCGACGCAAAACTTTGGAGCGCGAGCTTGAATGGGTTCGTCAGGGTGCAAAAGGGCGACAGACAAAACAGAAAGCACGTCTTCAGAACTATGACAAACTATTGAATGAAGATCAGAAACAGCTTGATGAAAAGCTTGAGATCTACATTCCAAACGGTCCGCGTCTCGGAACAAATGTGATCGAGGCAACAGGAGTTGCAAAAGCTTACGGCGACAAACTTCTGTATGATAACCTGAACTTCACTTTACCGCAGGCCGGAATCGTTGGGATCATCGGTCCGAATGGCGCAGGTAAAACGACGATCTTCAAAATGATCATGGGCGAAGAAACCCCTGATGCGGGATCATTCACGGTCGGTGATACAGTTAAAATCGCTTATGTCGACCAGTCACATTCAAATATCAACCCCGATAAAACGATCTGGGAGAATTTCGCCGATGGACAGGAATTGGTGATGATGGGCGGACGTCAGGTAAATTCGCGTGCTTATTTGAGCAGATTTAATTTCGGTGGAAGCGACCAGAATAAAAAAGTCTCGATGCTTTCAGGCGGTGAACGAAACAGGCTTCACCTCGCGATGACGCTTAAGGAGGAAGGAAACGTTTTGCTACTTGATGAGCCAA
>CBDUBP010000235.1:0-4173 GCA_965365415.1 uncultured bacterium
GTATCCGGAACCTCAATGACGTACTCTGCGAGATCTCGGACCTGAACGTCACCTTTGGTTACGATCGCGATGATGCGGCCGCTGCGCGATTTGATTTCCTGAATGTTTGAAACCACCTTATCATAATGTCCTTGCTTCGGAGCAACCACGATGACAGGCATTTCCTCATCGATCAAAGCGATCGGTCCGTGCTTCATTTCCGCAGCCGGATAACCTTCAGCATGGATATATGAAATCTCCTTAAGCTTCAACGCGCCTTCCAGTGCAACCGGGAAATTGTACCCGCGACCAAGATAAAGGCAATTGCTGGCATCTTTAAATTCAGCCGCAATTTCTTTGGCTTTTTCGTTTGTCTGGAGTGCTTCCTGAACTTTTTCAGGGATGACTTCAAGCTCCTGCAAATATCTATGGAAGTCTGAATTCGACATTGTACCTTTTGCTTTTGCGAGACGTAGTGCGATCATTGTCAGCACCGTGATCTGCGTAGTAAAGGCTTTCGTCGATGCGACACCGATTTCAGGTCCGGCATGCGTGTAAGCTCCTGCGTGGGTTTCACGAGAAATAGACGAGCCTACAACGTTGCAGACGCCGAAAACGAATGCGCCTTTTTCCTTTGCGAGTTTGATTGCCGCAAGCGTATCCGCTGTTTCACCGGATTGCGAGATGGCAATCAGGATATCACCTTTATTGATGATCGGGTTCCTGTAACGGAATTCAGAGGCATATTCGACCTCAACCGGGATCCGGGTGAATTCTTCAAATATATATTCAGCGACAAGCCCGGCGTGCCATGATGTCCCACAAGCTACGATCAGTATCCTGTCGGCGTTGAGGAATTTCTCAAGGTTGTCTTCGATTCCTGCCATACGGACCAAACCTTCATTGGCAAGAAGCCTTCCGCGATAAGTGTCTTTGATGACGCTCGGCTGTTCATAGATCTCTTTCATCATGAAGTGCTCGTAGCCGCCTTTTTCGATCTGCTCGAGGTTCATCTGAAGTTCCTGAACATATGGATCGACCAACGTATCGTCTTTGATCTTTCTTACCCGAAGCGGTTTGTGCCTGCGGACGATCGCCATTTCTTCATCTTCAAGATAGATTGCGTTCGACGTGTATTCAATAAAAGGTGATGCATCAGACGCGATAAAAAATTCATCTGCACCAATTCCGATCGCAAGCGGGCTTCCAAGGCGCGCAACGACGATCTCATCGGGCTTTTGCTTGTCGAATACACAGATCGCATACGCTCCCACGACTTGGTTAAGCGCAACCTGTACTGCCTTTCCAAGCTTCAGGTTGTCCTTTTTCTGGACATCTTCGATAAGGTTGACAAGGACTTCAGTATCTGTATCAGAATAGAATTTGTATCCGCGATTGATGAGTTCCTTTTTCAGCGGCTCATAATTTTCGATGATCCCGTTGTGAATGATCGCAAGATTTCCGGAGTTTGAAAGATGAGGATGCGAGTTGACGTCATTCGGAACACCGTGGGTCGCCCATCGCGTGTGTCCCATGCCGATCGTTCCGGAAGTATTCATTTCCCTCTCGGCCTTGGCTTCAAGATCGGTAACCTTTCCTTTTGTTTTTGACAACTTCAACTCATCTCCATCACAGATCATCACGCCTGCACTGTCATAACCGCGATATTCAAGGCGCTTCAATCCTTTGATGACGATTGGATAAGCTTCCCTATGTCCGATGTAACCTACAATTCCGCACATAATTTATTGATTTCGTTCTTTGGTGTAATAGATTTCCAGTTTAAGCCTTTTATCTGCAGGAACAATTGGGTTGGTCCCGTATAGAATGGTTCCCAGTTGGTTTGTCACTGATGAAACAGGCACAATATTATTCAGGATCGGATGATTACCGGATGCAAGCTTCGCCATGGAAACATTTCCAATATTCTCGGTCACCACAAGCCCAAGCCTGACGTTGGTAGAATCAATTTCCGGGTCGAGCAGGTTCCTGATATGATTCGTCAATCGGATCCTGTATTTAAATCCGCGGCTCTCTGTCGGTGATACCGGAACGCGCTGGATAAGTCCGTCATGCAGGTATTTGCTGTATTTAGGATTACCCGTAGTCGTGACATCAGTATAATAATCGATCAGCGGCCTTTTGTTATCGATGTCATAAAGCATGATCCGATCAGGTTCTTTTGATGAATTTGCCATTGATGACGCATCGACAAAAAATGTAAGGCTTGCATCGTTCACCTGCCAGCCGTTAAGCCGCAGCTGCTCGAGCTGCTCCGGGACGTCGTCGCCTTCAAGTGGATCCTGGTCGTCCGGCCCAAAAAGATTGATCACTGCAACAGAACCCGCGCCGCCTTTAATGAACAGCTTCTCGTCTCCATTGATTTGGTCCGTACTCGTTGCTGCATTCACAAACGCCGGATCAGGTTCGTTTTCATAGGTATTGACCGTGTTGCCGGTCAGGTTCAGCACGTATGTCTTTTCGACACGTGTATTGTTATCACCATCTACTTCATAGGTGATTGTAATCTTTCCCTGCTTGAAATCCATCAAAGCGAGGCTGCCGCCGGTTGGGTTGCTTGCCGCATGGCCGACCTTAAAATAAAGTCCTTTGAAATATTGTTTGAACTGATTGTTGTTGATCAGTTGTCCCTGTGCGGCCGGGCCGAAAATCTTGTCCTGGAAAAATTGCTTGTTCAGGCTAAGCGTCATTCGCGGGGTAAGACGGTCGGCAACCACCTGCTCACCTTCATCATTGGTCTCGTAGACGACCACCTCGCTCGGATCGAATCCAAATTCAGTGTTTTGCGATGGCGATGGATCGTCATTAAGAATGTTCGCGCCATGATTGCTGTCGAACATATTACCCTGATGTGAATAGTATTTCTGCAGTTGTGTGAAACCTGTTTCAGGATCGTAATCGCGCAGGAAATAATTGGATTCGTAGACTTTAAGGTCGATTTTGCCGCTTCCCCAGATCGAATCGAGGACATAAGTCGTTGCGCCCGTTTCCGAATCGAAATCATCGCGGTGACTAAAATATGGAACGGTTAGTTCGGCCTTTAAAACAACGGGGTTCGCATCGAAAGTTGGATTGGCGTTGATCAATTCGACCTGAGTCACGAAATTCGCCGTAGTTTTTCCAAAGATCGGATTGTCGAAAATTCCGAGCGCATTGATCGGAAGATTATTCGATTGAACGCTGTCGATCTTACGGTCGTATGCAGTGACGATCGCATCGGAATAAAGCTCCATGTCGAAGTGGTCATCACCGATGATATCGGCGCCAATCTCATTAAAATCTTTATCGCACGCGGCGAACAGACTCAGGACGGCTCCTAAAAAAAGACTTTTATATAAAATGTTTTTCATTTGTTCTGACTAAAGAATTGCGGTTTTGTAGAAATTAGTGTAAGCCTCCGCAAAGGTTTCTTTCGGCACGAAAGGTAAAAAAGGTTTGCCTGCAGATTCGATAAATTTTGTTAAATCCTGAGACAGGTTATCCGATGCGATGATGACCCCATCGGAATGCATGATTGTGGCTTTTATGATATTTTCGTAATTCGGATTATCCAAAAAACTTATTGCATCGGCCGGTATGTCGTCGAACTTGACTTTGTTGATCATGTGGTGATCAAGCGTTCCTTCGAAGCCTTGTCCATATACCGACGTTACGATCTTGGTTTCTGCAAACAGCGCTTCATCCTTGTAATAATGCTTCATGTAGATTGGAAGCATTGCCGCCATCCATCCGTGAACATGGATGATATCCGGAACCCAGTTCAGTTTTTTGACCGTTTCGACAACACCTTTCGCGAAGAAGATCGCGCGCTCGTCGTTATCGGGATACAGAACCCCTTCCTCATCCGTGAATGTGGCTTTGCGTTTAAAGTATTCGTCGTTATCGATGAAATAGACCTGGATCCGTTCCTTTGGAATCGACGCCACCTTGATGATCAGCGGCATATCGAGATCGTTCACTACGAGGTTCATTCCAGACAGCCTGATAACCTCGTGCAATTGATGCCTTCTTTCATTGATATTGCCATATCGCGGCATGAAAATCCGGATCTGGCAACCCTGGTCATTAACCATTTTAGGGACATCGTACGACATCAGTGAAACTTCATTCTCCGCCAGATACGGCACTACTTCAGATGAGACATACAATATCCTCTTATCCTGCATTTACAAT
>CBDUBP010000236.1:0-4163 GCA_965365415.1 uncultured bacterium
TTTTTTACGCCCTGAAAGAAATTCGCATCGCCAAGCTTGAAACGAAGCATATGAATAGCCATCGCGCCTTTATTGTATGAAAGCCTGCTGCTGAAAATCCGGCCTACATCATTTGTTTCTTCTTCCGTAAGATAAATTGCGCCTCCGGGCTGGGAAGTGATGACCTCAGTTTTAAACTGTTTCCATGCCGTAAAATTTGCATCTCCGTCGAAATTCTCAACGACCAGTCCTGAAAGATATTCTGCAAATCCCTCGTTAAGCCAGATGTCCTGCCATGTTCCGCAGGTGACTTTATCGCCAAACCATTGATGCGCCAATTCATGCGCAATCAGATTGCGGCCAAACCCGCCCATGAATGAAACGGTCGTATGCTCCATTCCTCCGCCAAAATTGAATTGCGCGTGACCGTATTTTTCGTCCGCGAACGGATACGGTTCAAACAACGTCTCGAATAAATCCATGATCGGCAGTGTGACGGCGAGCTGAGGCTGCGCTTCGGCAAAATCCTCAGGATAGATGTAATTGATAATTGGGAAAGTCTGCCCGATCCCGGCCGTCTGCGTGAAAACCTGGTAATTCGTCACAGCGATGGCAACCAGATAGGCAGGAATTGGATAGCCATGATGAAAATGTGTGGTCTTTAAAGCGCCGTTCGTGACCTGGGATTGCTCCAGGCCGTTTGATACGGCGACATATTCTTCAGGTGCGGTGATGTAAACGTCGATCGATTCAACCTTGTCATTGAGATCCTGCTTGCACGGCCACCAGTCTTTTGCGCCATAAGGCTCCGACAACGTTGAAATAAGCGGCACACCGTTATGTTCCGACGCAGTAAATGCATTCTCAAAAAATCCGGGCAAGCCTGCGTAATAGATAAGGACGGTGCCGGATGTTCCCTGATTTTGGATCGATGCAAGTGTGATCACAAGTTCATCATTGCTGTTCTGGACGAAATCCACCGGTGCGTCATTTTGATAAACGGCGGCAACTTCAAGCTGCTGGTTGAGGTCGAATGTGATGGTCGACATGTCTTCAAGGGCTGTAAATGTCGTGGTGACCACTCCCTCTATATAATACTCGCCCGGATAAACCGTGAATTCGAGCTTGTGATAAGTGATATCGTAATTCAGCGTATTGGGATTGACTGCAAACGCCGTCAATGCCGATGCGGATTTCATTTCAGCTTCAGCGATCTCATCGGTTTGCTGTCCGAATGCAATGATTGTAAGTTGAAGAAAAACAATCAGGTAGAACTTTTTCATAGCAAAAAATTTCCCAAATATAGATAATAATTAACCGGACAATTGTTAACGGTCTATAAATACCTTTAATAAAACAGCGTTCAAAACAAATGACTAAATTTGCGCTTCAAAATCGGATTTATGTTACAGATCGCCTACATCAGGGAAAACAGGGACAAAGTGATCAAAGCTTTGGCAAAACGAAATATGGATGCTGCGGCCGACGTCGACGAAATTATCCGTTTGGACGAACAGCGTCGCTCCTTACAGGCTGAACTTGACAATGTTTTGGCGGAATCCAATCGGCTGTCGAAAGATATCGGTGAGATGATGAAATCCGGCGAAAAGGCAAAAGCCGCGATCTTAAAGGAAAAGACGGTCGCCTTAAAGGAACAGAGCCGTGTTTTGTCTGAAAAAAGCGATACGGCCGCAAATGAACTTACGCAAAAATTATATTCGCTGCCAAACCTTCCGGCTGATATCGTTCCTGAAGGAAAAACTCCGGACGACAATCTGACCGTCTACCAGGCGGGTGAGATCCCAAAACTTCACGAAGGTGCGATGCCGCATTGGGAACTTGTCAAGAAATACGACATCATCGATTTTGAGCTTGGAACAAAGATCACTGGCGCCGGCTTCCCTGTTTATAAAGGAAAAGGCGCAAGGCTTCAGCGCGCGCTGATCAGCTATTTTTTAGACAGGAATACAGCGGCGGGATACACTGAATATCAAGTGCCGCACCTGGTGAATGAAGCATCGGGTTATGGAACCGGCCAGCTTCCCGATAAGGAAGGCCAAATGTATCATGTTGGTGTCGACGATCTTTATCTGATCCCGACAGCGGAGGTTCCGGTTACGAATTTATTCCGTGATGTGATTCTGAACGAGAACGAACTACCCGTGATGTGTACGGGTTATACGCCTTGTTTCAGGCGCGAAGCAGGATCGTATGGCGCTCATGTCCGTGGCTTGAATCGTCTTCATCAGTTTGATAAGGTAGAAATCGTACGCATCGAACATCCTGAAAAATCATATGAAGCGCTTGATGGAATGGTCGAACACGTAAAAATGATACTCGACGAGTTGAAACTGCCGTTCCGCGTTTTGAGGCTTTGCGGTGGCGACATGGGATTTACTTCGGCATTGACATACGACTTTGAGGTGTTTTCAACCGCGCAGGATCGCTGGCTTGAGATCAGTTCGGTTTCAAATTTTGAGACATTTCAGGCAAACCGGCTAAAACTGCGGTTTCGCGACAAGGACGGCAAAAATCAATTGGCTCACACGTTAAACGGAAGTTCTCTCGCTTTGCCACGCGTCATGGCCGGTATTCTCGAGAATTACCAGACACCGGAGGGCATCGTGATACCTGAAGTCCTTCGCCCGTATACAGGTTTCGACATCATAAACTAACAGCTTTGGCGTTGTACTAAGATGCAAAATTGTGTTATCTTAGTGCGTTATCCTTCGACGATGAAAAAAATTCTGGCAATTTTACTTTTGGTTTTTTCTGCGGCATTTTCGCAGAATGAACAGCTTGCGCAGAATTATTATGACAAAGGCGATTTTGAAAAGGCGGTGATCAGTTATCAGGAACTGCTTAAAATCCAGCCGCACAACGGACAATATTTCCAACGATTAATCGAAAGTCATCAGCAGCTAAAAAAATATGATGTTGTAAAAAAAGCCATCGAAGACCGGATGGCAACGTACAAGCAAGCGAACCTGCTTGTTGAATTGGGCTACAATTATCATCTGCAGAAAGATGATGTGAAAGCGACCAAACTTTACGAAGAGGCCATCGAACGCATCCGTCAGAATCCGAATGAAGTTTATGGAGTGGCATCAGTTTTTGAACGGCGAGTTTTGATCGATTACGCGTTGCGCGCGTATAAATTGGCGATGGAACTCCAACCCGAAAAGTTCAAGCTCAATTATCAGATGGCGATGCTGTACGGACAATCCGGAAACAGCGATATGATGATATCGACATTCCTCGACGAAGCATACGCCAATCCTCAAAGCATCGTGATGGTGCAGAACCAGCTTTCGCGTTTTATGAATGAAGACAGCGAAGAGGCCTTCAACAATCTTTTAAAGAAATCGTTGCTGCTGCGTGCTCAAAAAAATCAGGACATTTTTTGGAATCAATTTTTAAGCTGGTTCTTTGTTCAGCAGAAGGATTATGCAAAAGCATTTATTCAGGAGAAAGCGATCTATAAACGCAATCCGGAGACTTTTTCAAACATCGTAAACCTTGCACAATTGTCGATTGAAGAAGGCGAACAGGAAATCGCACGTGAGATACTGACCTTCGTGATGGAAAATACAGATGATCCTGAACTTTTGATCCAGTCGAACTATTATTTGATCGACATGAGGATCGAACATGCGAAGGAAGCCGATCACCAAGCAATTGAAGCCGACATTTCAAAATTGCTCGCAGAATTTGGCGTCAATCCATATACGCTGCAAATCCAGTTGCTTCAGTCGCATTTTACTGCATTCAATCTTAAGAATCCCGATGCTGCAAAGAATATTTTAAAGGAAGCATTGAAACTTCCGCTGAGCAAATACCAGATGGCTGAGGTAAAGATGGAGCTGGCAGACATCCTGTTGTTCGAGGAAAAATTCAATCAGGCGCTGATTTATTATTCACAGATTGAGGAAGATCTGAAGAACGATGCCGTCGGTCATCAGGCGAGCCTAAAAGCGGCAAAGACAAGTTATTTTAAACAGGATTTCGACTGGGCGCAAAAGCAGTTCAAGGAACTTAAATCCGCATCAACGCAATTGATTGCAAATGATGCATTGGAATATTTTCTTTTGTTAAGCGATAATACTGTGGCCGATTCGACACGGACCGCATTGAAAAAGTTCGCGCGTGCCGACTATCTCCTGTATCAAAATAAAAACAGCGAC
>CBDUBP010000237.1:0-4117 GCA_965365415.1 uncultured bacterium
ACCGTATTGCTCGATCCACAGCAAACAAAGCGTTCGATCCTGTTCTATAAATCGGATATATTGTCCCGGCTACAGGTAAATGGCGTAATAGTAGATGATCTTGCAATTGATGATTTCGCGTTCGATCTCGTCAACAGCATTCCCGAGCCTGATCGGGAACCTGCGCATTACAAGGATTATGTCGTAGATGCACGGCTGCTGATCGACAATTAACGGCAATCCTAAATCTTAAATCTAAAATCAGTTTCCGCTCTTCCTTGCGGCGGCTTCAAGCATGTCCCACATTTCTGTCGGTATTTTTTCAAGGATGTTGAATTGGCCTGCACCCTTAAGCCATTCGCCACCGTCGATCGTGATCACTTCACCATTGATATATCCCGAAAAATCTGAAACGAGGTAAGCGGCGAGATTTGCCAGTTCCTGATGATTTCCAACACGCCCAAGCGGGACTTTTTTCGCAGGATCGAATTTTTCGCGTAGGTCACCGGGAAGCAGCCTGTCCATCGCGCCTTTTGTCGGAAACGGTCCGGGCGCGATTGCATTCGATCTGATCCCGTACTTTGCCCATTCCACTGCAAGGCTCCGCGTCATCGCAAGAACGCCTGCTTTGGCCGTTGCGCTCGGGACGACATAGGCCGATCCGGTCCATGCATAAGTGGTCACGATATTAAGTATTACAGAATTGGATTTTTTTGAATCGATCCAGTGTTTTCCCACGGCAAGCGTACAATTTTTCGAACCTTTCAATACGATGTCGATGATCGTGTCGAATGCATTTGCCGACAATCGTTCGGTTGGGGAAATGAAATTACCCGCTGCATTGTTCAAAAGGACGTCCACTTTACCAAAACGGTCCAGGACCGCCGCCAGCATCTTTTCAACCTGGTCATAATGGCGGACATCGCACTGGACGGGCAAACATGTCCTTCCCGTTTCGCTGCTGAGTTCATTCGCCGTCGCAGTCAGCTTATCGAGATCGCGTGACGTGATCGCAACATCGGCTCCAAGTTCAAGGAAGTATTTGGTCATCGCTTTGCCCAATCCGCTTCCGCCGCCTGTAACGATGATTGTTTTCCCTTTTAGCGCATCGTCGCGCAGCATTTTTTGTGTCAGGTCCATCAGATGAATTTTGATAAAGATAGACACTATGAATGACAGCGTAAAATCAAAAAGAAAAATTAAATTCGAGCCTCATTGACGGCTTATTTTGTCGTATATTTCCTTTAGATATGGGAACTGCACCAAACAACGAACGTAGTCAGAATCTGCCCGAACCGAAACCGGACAGGCTTGCTGTAACCGTTTTAACAGGAGATGATCTCCGCATCGAGTCTGCAAATCCGGAAATGAGCAGTCTTCTTCAGAACCTGGATTTTTTAGGACGGCCTATATCCGATATTGTCGATATTTCGCCGGAACTTAAATTGTCGCTTCAAAAATGCCTCAGCAGTGGTATTCCCGTATCAATTACTTCCAAACTTTCAATTGATTCAGGCCCATCCGTGCTATGGCAGGCCGAACCGCTGCTGCGTAACGGATCCGTCGATGCAATAACGCTGATTGGAAGAATGCCTGTGCATGAGATAGCGGGCAGCGAAAGTCATGACCTTTTTAATTCGCTGCTCGAGAATGCGCCAATCGGATTTGCTTTTTTTGACCGCGATTACAGATATGTCCACATCAATAATTTGTTAGCAGAACTAAACGGACTTCCGGTGGAAGATCATTTGGGCATGAGCATCAAGGATATTTTTCCGGACATCGCCAATATGGTCACACCGCTTATCGATGAAGTATTCGCGACGAACAAACCGATGCATCCAGTGGAGCTTCAATCGGAAAGCCCGACCATTCCCGGTGTTTTCACAGATTGGCTTGTGAATTTTTATCCGGTCAGGAACAATGGCGACATTAAGTTCGTCGGAGGTTTTGCGGTCGAAATAACAAAACAGAAGGAGATCGAGAAGCAGCTTCTTGAGAGCGAGGCACGATTTCGTTCGCTTGCCGAAAATTCACCAGACATCATTGTCAGGCATGGAAGAGATTTCAAGTATTTGTATGTGAGTCCGCATATGGAGAAATTCACGGGTATTAAAGCTGATAAATATATTGGCAAAACCTATCGGGAAATGGGTTTCGGTGAAGAACAGGCTGAATTTTTTGATCGCCATCTGGTGCAGGTTTTTGAAAGCAAGCGGCCATGTGATGTTGAATATGAAATCAAAGAACGCGGCTTCCATATTTATTCGAGATTAGTGCCCGAATTTGATGAGAATGGCGATGTTTCATCGGTACTGGTTCTTTCTACTGAAGTTTCAGAGACAAAAAAAACACGGGAAGAACTGAAAGAGATCCGCATCCGACAGGATCAAACGCTGGCCATTTTGGAATCACTTCTGAATAATGCCCCGATCGGATTTGCGTTCTTTAATCGTGAGCACAGATATGTACGCATAAATTCCGTGCTTGCGGATATCAATGGTATCGCGCCCGACGGACATATCGGAAGGACTGTCGCCGAACTGTTGCCGGGAATGTCGGATGCGGTTGATCCGATCATCGAAAATATCTTTAAAACAGGCGAACCCGTAATGAATCTCGAGATTAGCGGTGAAACGCCAAAGCAGCCGGGGGTGACCCGTTATTGGCTAACAGGATTTTATCCCATTTATTCCGATTCGGGAATCTCGGTCGACATGGTTGGCGTCGTGGCTTCGGAAATCACCGATCGGAAGGTCGCCGAAACGCGTATCAAAGAAAGCGAGAACCGATTCAGGATCCTTGCAGAAACGCTGCCGCAGATGGTCTGGACGCTGACACCGGAGGGAAAGCCGGATTGGGCTTCGGCGCAGTGGAAGAAGTATTCAGGCATCGACAATCCTGTAAAAGCATGGATTTACATGATCCATCCCGATGATAAGGAAAAGTCAGAGAAAGCGTGGGAAGAATCCATCCTGAAAGGCGAGGAGCTTCTTTCGGAAGTTCGTCTTCGCAACGCCGAGGGTGACTACCGATACCACACATCGGTGGGAATCCCGGTAAAAGATAATGAGGGTAAAGTAATCAAATGGGTTGGTGCGCTGACGGACATCCACGACGAAAAATCGTTTGCCGAAAAAATGCGCACGGAAGTCGAGGAACGTACGCGGGATCTCGAGCAGAAAAATGCCGATCTCGAAAGTACCGAACTGTTTCTTGCAACTGTGCTCGATTCGTCAGTTGAGATCGTTGCAAGTTTTGATAAAAACCTGCGGTACACCTATGTCAACAGAAGGGCCGAAGAATCTCTTGAACTGGATCGTAGCGAAATTATCGGCAAACATATTCTGGAAATATCGCCGGGATTGGAAAATACGAATTTTTACGCTGATCTGAAGCGTGCACTCAAAGGTGAACGTGTACACATTTCGAAACGTGAGATCTATTCGAAGCCCGGAACTTTTGTTGAGAACTACATCATCCCCATCATCAATGAAGGGAATGTCGATGGCATCGTGACGCTTTCGCGTGATATCAGCCAGATCATCCAGCTCACCGACCAACTTCAGAAGATGGTTTATGAACTCCAGCGTTCCAATGAAGACCTGCAGCAGTTTGCCCATGTCGCTTCGCATGATCTTAAAGAACCCGTCAGGAAAGCAATGACGTTTGGCAGCAGGCTTCGCGACGAATTCCAGGATATCCTTCCCGAAAAGGCCAAACAATACATCGAAAAGATGGAAGGCGCGACCGGCAGGATGTACGATATGATCGAAGGCGTGCTGAGGTATTCGTCGGTCAGTGCGATGGAGCACGAAAATGATGAAGTCGATCTGCTCGAGCTTTTGGGAGAGATCGAATCGGACCTTGAATTGCCGTTGTCACAGAAAGACGCGAAAATATCATACGGAAAGCTTGAAAACCTGCGAGGATCCCGACTTCTGTTCTATCAGCTTTTCTATAATCTGATCAACAACGCATTAAAGTTCAGCAAGACGAATATTCCGCTTTCAATTGTCATAATTAGTGAATTTGCCGACCCGGTCGAAGTGAAGCATGCAGGATTGAACCCTGCTGAGCCGCATGTAAAAGTTCAGGTCAGCGATAATGGCATTGGCTTTAGTTCTGAACAAGCGGG
>CBDUBP010000238.1:0-4105 GCA_965365415.1 uncultured bacterium
CGCGCGCTCGCGGTTGTACTTTCGCATCATCTCCAAAACCAATTCGTCTGCCGCATCCTGCATCCAGCTGTCTTCGGCATCGATAAGCATCAATATCCCATTTTCGTGACAGGCTTTGCAGACGCGGTCATAACGACCGATAACCCTGCCCCACTCTACGCCTTCCTCAGGAGTTAAGATTTCCTTCTTCCCTACTTTTTCGTAAAGGTCCATCCTTCCAAAACCTGTCGGTTTAAAAACAACAAAAGCAATCGCTTTATTCTGTTTTGCCATTCCGATGGTTTTCATCGTCATTTCCAACGCGCGGTCGAAATTGGCTTCGTCTTCCTTTCCTTCAACCGAGTAATCCAATACGGATGAAACCCCCGCCGAATACATCCGGGCAACGGTCGGAAGGCACTCCTCTTCGGTCGTTCCGCCAACGAAATGATCGAATACCGTCGAGCGGATCAGGCCTTCAACCGGCAGATGATATTTAAGGGCAAAATTTGTAAGAGAAGTACCTGCTTTTACCAGTGTCTGGTTTCCAAGAAGTTTGAAAAGGAAATGAGCCCTCTCGAGCGCTCTTTCGGACATATGCGCGAAGGCTGTCCGTGTGTTGTCGAAAATCTTTTCCATTGGATTTTAAAATCATGCAAATATAGGATTTAAGCCTGCAATAATTTTAAATATTCACAGTTTAAAAAGCCGCAATGCACGAAAAAAATCCATTATTTTGCGTGACCAAAAAATTACCGATGCAGGCAATCGAATCGGACGGCTATTCCATTTATTTCAACGAAGCAGGCTATGAAGCGCTGAACGACCTGATCGAGACACGAAAGTACTCTTCAGTATTTGTGCTGGTCGACACGAACACTAACGAACATTGCCTTCCTGCGTTGCTGTCGATGCTTGCGACCGAAGTTTCTGTGGAAATCATTGAGATCGAACCGGGGGAAAGCCTGAAATCGGCTGCGGCCTGTGCTGAGCTTTGGCAAATCCTCACCGACCTTGGGGCCGACCGGAAAAGCCTGATGATCAATCTTGGCGGTGGCGTGATTTCGGATTTGGGCGGATTTGTGGCGTCGACGTTTAAGCGCGGAATCGATTTCGTAAATGTGCCGACGACGCTTCTTGGGATGGTCGACGCATCGGTTGGCGGCAAAAACGGCATCAACCTCGGAGAGTTAAAAAATCAGGTCGGCACCATCACTTCCCCTCAAATGGTTGTGATCGACCCTGTTTATCTTCAATCGCTTCCGCAGAATGAATTGCGAAGCGGGCTTGCCGAAATGCTCAAACACGGGCTGATCGCCGACAAATCATATTGGGAAAAATTCCTTGACCTTGCAAAACTTGACTTCGAAGATTTTGACCTGCTGATCCATGAATCGGTAAATATTAAAAATAACATCGTAACGGCCGATATGACCGAAAACGGGATCAGGAAAACTTTGAATTTCGGCCATACGCTCGGACATGCGATCGAGAGCCGGTTTATTGAGACCGACAGGCCGATCCTGCATGGCGAAGCAGTGGCCGCGGGGATGGTGCTTGAAAGCCATATTTCGATGAAAAAACATTTGCTTGCGGCGGCGGATTTTATAGAAATTAAAACAGTCATCAAAGATATTTTTCCCGAACTTGTATTTGATGATAAAGACATCGCTGCAATCATCGAATTGCTGGCACATGACAAGAAGAATGAATACGGTAATATCAGCTTCTCGCTGTTGGAGGAAATCGGGAGCGCAATCGTCGGCCAGTCGGCAGATAACGACTTGATAATGAGCGCTTTCAAAGATTATAAATTATAACATTTTTTTAGAGATTATTTTATTTCGCACTTATTTAATTTTTTACATTTGCCCAGTGAAAAAAAAATGGAATCCGACCACCGAAACCTTTCGTAAAACCTGCAAAAACGTTTCTTCAGACAGTTTCGCAAAACTGTGCCGGGTCGCGGGAATCAACTTCTTCTACTTCTTGCGGACTTTCTTTATAAATCCGGAAAAACTCCAGATCATTTACGCGAATATCAGGGTTTGAACCGCCGGTTAACTTATCTGAAAAATATTTTAACCTAAACCTTTTTTTGCCAAAATGAACACCAAATATATAGATCTGATCAACCAGACGTATTATTTCCCGCAGGAAGAATTCAATCTTAACAAGGACAACCTGCAATTCCACAATATCGACCTGATGAAACTCGTCGAGCAATACGGAACGCCATTAAAATTTACTTATCTGCCGCAAATTTCCAAAAGCATCCAGAAAGCCAAGAACTGGTTTCGGAAAGCAATGGAGAAAAACAAATATGAAGGCCGCTACTTCTATTGTTATTGCACGAAGAGTTCGCATTTCGAATATGTGATGAACGAAGCTTTTAAAAATGACATCCATATCGAGACCTCGTCGGCGTTCGACATCAATATCGTCGATAAGCTGATCGAAAAAGGCAAGGTCACAAAAAACACTTATATTATCTGTAATGGTTTTAAGCGTGATTTGTATGTCGACAACATCGCGCGGCTGATCAACAACGGTTATCACCGTACGATCCCAATCATCGACAATTACGAGGAGCTTGATCTGTTGCAGGATGCGATCAAGGGCAAGTTCAAGATCGGAATCAGGATCGCCGCGGAGGAAGAGCCTAAATTTGAATTTTATACGAGCCGACTCGGCATCGGATATAAGAATATCGTTCCGTTTTACAAGAAGCAAATTCAGGAAAACAAGAACCTTGAGCTTAAGATGCTTCATTTCTTTATCAATACAGGCATCATGGACACGGCGTATTACTGGAACGAACTTGTGAAATGTATCAAGGTATACATCGCCTTGAAGCGCGAGTGCCCGACGCTCGACAGTTTGAACATTGGTGGCGGGTTTCCGATAAAGAATTCACTCGCATTTGATTATGATTATCAGTACATGGTCGACGAGATCATCAACCAGATCAAAATCGCATGCGAGGAAGCCGAAGTCGATGTTCCGCACATCTTTACTGAATTCGGATCGTATACCGTTGGCGAAAGCGGCGGCGCGATCTACCAGGTTCTTTATCAGAAACAGCAGAACGACAGGGAGAAATGGAATATGATCGATTCGTCGTTCATCACCACGCTTCCCGACACGTGGGCGATCAACAAGCGTTTCGTAATGCTTGCCGTCAATAGATGGAATGACAATTATGAGCGCGTGCTTTTGGGCGGACTCACATGCGACAGCGATGATTACTACAATTCGGAGCAGAACATGAATGCGATCTACCTGCCGAAATACAACAGGGAAAAACCATTGTACATTGGATTTTTCAATATCGGCGCATATCAGGAAACGATCGGCGGATTCGGAGGCTTGCATCACTGCCTGATCCCGCAGCCGCAGCATATCCTGATCGACCGTGATGAGAATGGAATTGTAGGCACGGAAGTTTTCTCGGAAGCCCAAAAATCCGAAGACGTGCTTAAAATTTTAGGTTACGATAAAAATTAAATTATTTTTGAAAAAGAAAAAAATTGGAAAACGCAACTGAAAAAGAAATGAAGAAAGGCCCTGTAAGCCAGTTTATTGAAAAGCATTATCTGCATTTCAACTCGGCTACAGTGGTCGATGCCGCCAAAGCTTACGAACAGCAACTGGAGAACGGCGCAAAGATGCTGGTGACGCTTGCAGGAGCGATGAGTACCGCCGAAATCGGAAAGATTTTCGCTGAAATGATCCGTCGTGACAAAGTGCAGATCATTTCCTGTACGGGTGCAAACCTTGAGGAAGACATCATGAACCTTGTCGCCCATTCACATTATGAGCGTGTACCGAATTACCGGGACCTGACGCCTCAGGAAGAATGGGACCTTTTGGAGCGCGGGCTCAACCGTGTAACGGATACTTGTATTCCTGAGCATGAAGCGTTCCGCCGTCTGCAAAAACACATATACAAAATCTGGAAGGATGCCGACGATAAAGGCGAAAGATATTTCCCTCATGAGTTCATGTACAAGATGCTGCTTTCGGGCGTTCCTGAAGAATACTATGAGATCGACCTGACGGACAGCTTTGAGAAGATACCGGTGAAGATTTTTCCATGGTGCTGAGTGAAAATCCACTGCGAGAA
>CBDUBP010000239.1:0-4088 GCA_965365415.1 uncultured bacterium
ACTTTGTTCTTATTTACTGATCGGATTCTGGTATAAAAACCAGGAATACAACAATGCGGCAAAGAAGGCATTTATCATGAACCGTATCGGTGATTTGGGCTTCCTGATTGGAATGTTCATCATCGCGATCATGTGCCATTCATTGGAATACACTGAAATTGCCGCTTCAATCGCTGCGAAAGGTGACATTCAGGGATGGATTGCGATTGCAGCGATCTGCCTCTTCATCGGTGCGTGCGGAAAAAGTGCGCAGCTACCGCTTTATACATGGCTTCCCGATGCGATGGCAGGACCGACACCGGTTTCGGCGCTGATCCACGCGGCGACGATGGTAACCGCAGGAATCTTCATGGTGACACGGATGCATTTCCTGTTCGACATGGCGCCGATGGTTCAAAACATCATCGCGATCGTAGGTGCAGCGACGGCTTTGTGGGCAGCCACGATCGGATTGGTTCAAAACGACATCAAAAAGGTACTTGCCTATTCTACCGTTTCACAATTGGGATTGATGTTCCTCGCACTCGGGCTTGGCGCTTATGAGATCGCTGTTTTTCATGTGATCACTCATGCGTTCTTTAAAGCGTGCCTGTTCCTCGGTTCGGGATCGGTCATTCATGCATTGCACGGCGAACAGGATATGCGCAATATGGGCGGATTGAAATCGGTCATGAAAATTACATTTGTAACCTTTTTGATTTCATCGCTTGCCATTTCAGGTATACCGCCATTTTCGGGATTTTTCTCGAAAGATGAAATCCTGATGACGGCTTTCCACAACAACATTCCGCTCTGGATAATTGCGTCGTTGGCATCGATCATGACCGCATTTTATATGTTCCGATTGTTGTATCTGACTTTCTACAAAGATTTCCGTGGAACTGAAGAACAGAAACACCACCTGCATGAAAGCCCGTCGCTGATCACGATCCCATTGATCGTCCTTGCGTTTCTGGCAACTGTCGGCGGACTGATCTCACTTCCGGGAAACAGCTGGCTCAGTCATTATCTCGCGCCTGTTTTTGGCGACAAGGCTCATGTTGCACATCATTTTGGACCGACTGAATATGTCCTAATGGCTGTCGCGGTAATCGGCGGGTTGATCGGGATCGGAATGGCTTATATGAAATACATTAAAAAAGGTGAAGTTCCACCTGCCGATCAAAATATCGAAGGCTTTTCAAAAGTCCTTTACAACAAATACTATGTCGATGAGATCTACGATGCGATATTCGTCAGGCCGCTGCATGCGATGTCGAAGTTCTTCCGCGATGTCATCGAAAAGATGCTTTCAGGGTTTGTTTACGGTTTCGGTGTCGCGGCAAATGCCCTCGGAACACGCGGCCGCGCCTTGCAGAACGGAAGCATCGGCTATTACCTATTCGCTTTTGTCCTCGGCTTTAGCGTCATATTAATCTATTTATTCCTGGCACAATAACATGGATGTAACGCTCATACTGCTCATACTTTTAATTGGTTCCATCGCTACGTGGTTCAGTGGCAACTTTGCCCCGAAAATGGCATTGATGACGGGAATCGCATCGTTCATCGCAACGCTGTTCCTGACCATTCAGGCCGAAGCCGGTTACGATATCACTTATTTCGCGGAATGGATCCACAAGCCGACGGTTTATTTTGCGCTTGAAGGCGACGGACTCACATTAGTCATGCTGCTTCTGACGACGTCCTTGACTCCATTGATCATCTATTCATCATTCGGAAATGATTTTAAAAATGCACGGGCGATCTATACCTTGATCCTTTTCATGGCCTTTGCCATGTGCGGAACTTTCATGGCCGCCGACGGTCTTCTCTATTACATTTTCTGGGAGATGGCGCTCGTGCCAATATATTTCATCGCATTGCTTTGGGGTCATGGCGATGTGGACGATCGCAAACGCGCAGTTGTAAAATTCTTTATTTATACGTTTGCCGGATCATTATTCATGCTCGTTGCATTTGCCTATCTGTATCAGAAAACAGGCAATTTCATGATCCATGACCTGAGCCGACTGAACCTGACCGATCGCGAACAGTTCTGGATCTTCCTTGCATTCTTCGCAGCTTATGCAGTGAAGATTCCCTTGATCCCATTCCACACCTGGCAGGCGGAAGTGTACCAAAAAGCGCCGACTGTCGGAACGATGCTGCTTTCAGGGATCATGCTTAAGATGGGATTATACAGCGTCATCAGGTGGCAGATCCAAATCGCGCCGACGGCTGTCAAACAATATGGAAACCTTTTCATCGCGCTCGGAATTGCAGGGGTAATATATGGTTCGATCGTAGCGCTTCGTCAAAAAGACCTCAAAAGATTGCTGGCTTATTCGTCATTGGCACACGTCGGATTGATCGCGGCAGGATGTTATACCCTGACTGCAGATGGATTAAACGGGGCGGTGCTTCAGATGATCGCACACGGATTCGTTGTTGTCGGATTGTTCTTCGCCGCTGAAATCATCTACAGAAGATATCAAACGCGTGAGATCGCCGAAATGGGCGGGATCAGGCAGCAGACGCCGAAATTCACCTCAATGCTGATGATCTTGGTGTTGTCGTCAGTTGGACTGCCACTGACATTCAACTTTGTCGGTGAATTCATGGTATTGTACAGTTTGTCGCAGGTCGACCTTGTATTTGCGATCACCGGCGGATTGACGATCATTCTCGGAGCGGTGTACATGTTCCGGATGTTCCAGAACGTCATGCTTGGCGAAACGAATATAAAACCTTTTGCAGATGTAAGGTTTCACGAAGGCGTGACTATGGTGATCATCATTGGAGTTTTATTGTTTTTCGGGCTTTATCCAAAACCGATTTTAAACCTGCTTGCACCGAGCATTCAAGATATTTTAAGTAACATAAACCGATTTGGCTGATTGTCAGCATAACGAATAGAAGATGGATATATTAATAGCTGTTACGGGTTTGGGCATTCTTTGCCTGGCGTTGGAGATCCTGAATTTGCGCAGGGCAATCGTGCCTTTGACGGTCCTCGGATTGTTGGGCGTACTCGGACTGACCGCAGCGAATTTTGGCGTTGAAGAAAGCTATTACAACAACATGATCGTAACCGACAGCTTTTCGGCCGGTTTTTCAGGGCTTTTTATCATCCTGACGATCTTCCTTGTGGCGATGGGGCACGACGTGTATGAGAAACAGCATGCGAAAATCTCCGACTTCATCTCGATAAAAATATTTCTGCTTGCGGGTTCGATCGCAATGGTCTCTTTCGGGAACCTGTCGATGTTCTTTTTGGGGATTGAAGTATTGTCGATCGCATTATATGTCCTGGCCGCGAGTAACCGATTAAGCATCAAGAGCAACGAGGCCGGGATGAAATATTTCCTGATGGGATCATTTGCGTCGGGAATCATATTATTTGGAATTTGCTTGATCTATGGCGCGACCGGATCGTTCGATGTCTCCGAGATTCATGAGCTTTCGCGTTCCGAACTGATCCCGGGCTGGTTCTGGATCGGGCTTGCGATGATGCTCGTCGGAATGCTCTTTAAAGTCGCCGCCGCACCTTTTCATTTCTGGGCGCCCGATGTATACGAAGGCTCACCTACATTGACCACGGCAACGATGAGTACATTGTCCAAAGTGGTCGCGATGGGTGCATTGTTTAAATTGATCTACGGACTAAACGCCAATACACCCGACGCACTTTTGATGGTCATTGCGATCGTTTCGGCGGCTACGATGATCGTTGGCAACGTCATGGCACTAAAGCAGGACAACGTCAAGAGAATGCTTGCTTTTTCGGGAATTTCACATGCGGGATATATGCTGATGATCCTGCTTACGACAGCAGCATCCGGCGGATTGCTGTTATATTATTCAGCCGCTTATGCGCTGGCGGGAATAGCGGCGTTTGCCGTGATCTTATACGTATGTAAAAACAAGGATTCGGAGAACATCTCGCTCTTTAACGGACTCGGCAAAACAAGTCCGATAATGGCGGGGGTATTGACGGCAGCGATGATATCAATGGCGGGCATCCCGATCTTTGCTGGCTTTTTTGCGAAATTCATACTCTTCAGCGAAACAATCGAAGGTGGATTCTTATGGCTTGTGATCATTGC
>CBDUBP010000240.1:0-4065 GCA_965365415.1 uncultured bacterium
CGGCGGAGATCGCGGCGGATACGGTGGAGGCGGCTACGGCGGCGGAAACAGAGGATACTAATATCTCACGATAAATTTCATCAAACCACTCATCAACATGGGTGGTTTTTTTGTTGATAATTTCCACAACACTGCTATCATTATTACGTTATTTTTGGAAAACGGTTCCATTGTCGCTTCGGAACTTTAGTTTATTGATTTCCAGATGTATATAATTTTCGATACCGAAACCACCGGCTTGCCCAAACGCTGGGACGCACCTGTCACAGATACGGCGAACTGGCCGCGTTGCATTCAGATCGCGTGGCAGCTTCACGATGATATGGGCCGACTCATATCACATGAAGATTATATCATCAAACCCGAAGGTTTCAATATTCCGTATGATGCCGAGCGCGTTCACGGAATTTCTACCGAATTGGCACAAGCTGAAGGAATTTCGCTCACGGAAATACTGCAAAAATTAAATGTCGCGATGTCGAAGGCCGAATATATCGTCGGCCAGAATATCGGTTTCGATATAAATATCATGGGCTGCGAGTTCCATCGTATGGGAATCGAAACACCGATGCTTTCGAAACGCGTTCTCGACACGTGTACGGAATGCACTGCTTCATTGCTGCAGCTTCCCGGTGGCCGTGGCGGCAAATTCAAACTGCCGACGCTTACCGAATTGCATCAGTATCTTTTTAACGTTCCATTCAGCGAGGCACACAACGCAACTGCTGATGTTGAAGCGACGACGCGTTGTTTTCTTGAACTTCTTCGCCGTGAAGCATTTCCGAAAGAGGAGCTCGACGTCCCCGATGATTATTTTCTAAGGTTCCGCGAGCACAATCCGGAGGAGATTCAGCTGATCGGATTAAAGCATATCAACCTTCGCGAAGCCTCGGAGGCCGTTCGTGCGCAGATCCGATTGATGAATCAGCAAACCGGGCACGGCCAAACGCAAGAGATCGACATCCAGAAACTTGCCGAAACGGATTTCGTCCATCTGCATAACCACACGCAATTTTCCGTACTTCAATCAACTATCAGTGTTGGTGATCTCGTAAAAGCCGCCGCAAAATATAGGATGCCCGCGGTGGCAATGACCGACCATGCGAATCTCATGGGCGCATTCCAATTTGTGCGCGATATCTTAAACCACAATAAAAAAGTTGCCGCCGCAAATAAAGAAGCAGAGGAAAACGGCGAACCGGGAATCCTGCCGGAGATCAAGCCTATAGTAGGCTGCGAGTTTTATGTGTGCGATGACCATACCGACAAAACCCGGAAGGACAATGGGTATCAAATAGTTTTTCTCGCGAAGAACAAACGCGGTTACCACAATCTGGCCAAGATGTCGTCGATCGCATATACGCAGGGTTTTTATTACGTGCCGAGGATCGATCGTGATGTCATCAAACAGTACAAAGACGATCTCATTGTTTTGTCGGGTAACCTTTTTGGAGAAATCCCAAACAAGCTTCTCAATATGGGTGAAAACCAGGCTGAGGAGGCATTGCTTTGGTGGAAGGCAGAATTTGAGGACGATTTTTACCTCGAGATTATGCGTCACAATCAGGAAGATGAGAACCGTGTGAACGCATCACTCGTGTCATTGGCAAGGAAGCATGATGTAAAACTCGTCGCGACAAACAACATTTTTTATATCGACCAGCAGGACGCTAATGCGCATGATATCTTGCTATGTGTACGCGACGGAGAAAAAAAGTCCACGCCAATCGGTCGGGGGCGCGGCTATAGATACGGACTCCCGAATCAGGAATATTATTTTAAATCGGGCGATCAGATGAAGGAATTGTTCGCCGATCTTCCCGATGCGATCATCAATGTGTCAGAAATTGTCGACAAGATCGAATCATATAACCTTTCGCGTGATGTCCTTCTTCCGAAATTCGACATACCCCAGGATTTTGTCGTTGATGAAGATCTTACAGATGGCGGAAAGCGCGGCGAGAACAAATATCTGCGTCATCTGACATATGAAGGTGCGAAACGACGATACGCTGAAATTGATGATGCCATCCGGGAACGCATTGATTTCGAGTTGATGACTATCGAAAATTCGGGCTATCCGGGCTATTTTTTGATCGTTCAGGATTTCATAGCGGCAGCAAGGGCAATGGACGTTTCCGTTGGTCCCGGCCGTGGATCGGCTGCAGGTTCCGTGGTTGCCTACTGCCTCGGAATAACGAATATCGATCCGCTTCAATACAATCTCCTATTTGAGCGTTTCCTTAATCCCGACAGGGTTTCGCTTCCCGATATCGATATTGATTTTGATGATGAAGGGCGCAGCAGTGTCATGGATTATGTCATCAGGAAATACGGATCGAAGCAGGTCGCCCAAATCATCACTTATGGTACGATGGCAGCTAAGTCATCGATCAAGGATACGGCGCGGGTTCTCGATCTTCCATTGTTTGAAGCGGAACGGATCTCGAAGTTGATCCCGAACATGGCAAGCCTGGACAAGATCTTTAATGCAACTGATAAATTGAAAGCTGGCTTACGGTCGGAAGAATTTGATCGTGTCAAGGAATTGCTGAGCCTTGCATCAGGAACTGACCTTGGTGCGATTACGATCCAACAGGCGAAAGCGCTTGAAGGAACGCTTCGAAACACAGGCATCCATGCCTGTGGTGTCATTATCACTCCGGACGACATTACGAATTTTGTTCCCGTCGCGACTGCCAAGGATTCCGATCTTTATGTGACGCAGTTCGACAACTCGGTCGTTGAAAGCGCGGGTCTGTTGAAAATGGACTTCCTCGGACTGAAAACGCTGACACTTATTAAGGACACGGTAAAGTTAGTAAAATACCGAACAGGCATCGTTCTTAATCCCGATGACTTCCCAATAGATGACCTAAAGACATACGAGCTTTTCCAGCGAGGTGAAACGGTTGGTATTTTCCAGTACGAATCGCCCGGGATGCAGAAATATATGAAGGAACTTAAGCCGACGGTTTTCGGCGATTTGATCGCGATGAATGCACTTTATCGTCCGGGACCGATCGCTTACATTCCAAGTTTCATCAAAAGAAAGAATGGCGAAGAAGAAATAACCTACGACCTTGAAGCTTGTGAAGAACTTCTAAAAGATACATACGGAATTACGGTCTATCAGGAGCAGGTAATGCTTTTGTCGCAAAAACTTGCCAATTTCTCCAAAGGTGACGCCGACGTCCTTCGAAAGGCGATGGGTAAAAAGCAAAAGGACGTCCTCGACAAGATGAAGCCAAAATTCATCAATCAGGCTAAGGAAAATGGACATCCGGAAGACAAACTCGAAAAGATCTGGAAAGACTGGGAAGCATTTGCGGAATATGCGTTCAACAAGTCACACTCAACGTGTTACGCGTGGATTGCATATCAGACTGCCTATCTGAAAGCCAATTATCCGGCAGAATACATGGCGGCTGTACTGTCGAACAACATGAACGACATCAAGCAGGTTTCGTTCTTTATGGAAGAATGTAAACGCATGGGCTTGCAGGTTCTCGGCCCGGATGTCAACGAATCGTTTTACAAGTTTACCGTTAACGAACATTACGCCGTACGATTCGGGATCGGAGCGGTTAAGGGTGTCGGGATGGGCGCAGTTGAAACGATCGTAGAGCAACGCAAGACCGGCAAATACAAATCGATCTTTGATCTCGCAAAACGGATCGACCTTCGTGCCGCAAACAAAAAAGCATTGGAGAACCTCGCTTTGGCGGGAGGATTCGATTCATTCGAAGGAACGCATCGCGCGCAGTACTTTCACGATGAAGGCGATGGAATCACATTTTTGGAAAAAGCCGTACGCTATGGTGCGAAATATCAGGAAAACCTGAATTCATCGCAGGTAAGCTTATTTGGGGAAGCGAGTGAAGTCCAGATTCCCGAACCTATTGTGCCGCCATGCGACGACTGGGGAACGATGGAAAAACTTGCGCGTGAGAAAGAAGTTGTCGGAATTTATATTTCGGGCCATCCATTAGATGACTACCGTCACGAGATGAAGCATTTTTGTTCCGTCAGGCTGAATGATTTGAAGAATCTTGAACCTTTTAT
>CBDUBP010000241.1:0-4043 GCA_965365415.1 uncultured bacterium
GGCCGATTCCCTGCATTTCGTAGATCCCGAGTTCTGCCGTCGATCCGAACCTGTTTTTTAGTGATCTGAGGATGCGATATACATGATTTCTGTCGCCTTCAAACTGTAGCACCGTGTCGACCATGTGTTCGAGGATTTTCGGGCCGGCGATGTTTCCGTCTTTGGTAATGTGGCCGATCAGGATTACCGGAACGCCGCTTTCTTTGGCAAAACGGATCAGTTCGGCTGTACATTCGCGGATCTGTGAAATGCTTCCCGCAGTCGATTCGATCAGTTCCGTATGGAGCGTCTGTATCGAATCGATGATGACCACATCTGGTTCGATGTCGCGGATCTGACGAAAAATATTCTGGGTGTTGGTTTCTGTAAGGATGAAGCAGTTGTCGGTTTTCAATGAAATGCGTTCAGCGCGCATTTTTATCTGCTTTTGGCTTTCCTCGCCTGAAACGTAAAGCGTTTTATATGGCAGCCGGAGTGAAATCTGCAGCAGCAGCGTACTTTTTCCGATTCCGGGTTCGCCTCCAAGCAGGATCATCGATCCGGGAACGATCCCACCGCCGAGGACGCGGTTGAGTTCGCTGTCAAACGTATCCATGCGAAGTTCGGCAGTCGAATCGATTTCGCCCACCCGCAACGGTTTTATGGTCTTAGCCGCAGTAGATGTTGAAGATTTCCATTGCTGTTTGTCTTCCTTTTGGATGACTTCTTCAGCGATGGTATTCCAATCCTTGCACGAATTGCATTGTCCTTGCCAGCGGGCATACTGAGCACCGCAGTTTTGGCAGAAAAACGAAGTTTTGGTTTTGGCCATTAATTTACATCCCTTTCATCTCGTCGGCTTTGTCGAGCATCATGTCTTTGGTTAATTCGCCGATTTCTTCTTTTTGAAAGCCACTTTGGTAAGCTTTCGCCGCGCGTTTCGGATCACCCGTTTTCTCGTACATCATCCCCATGTGGTAATCGTACAACATTGACTTCGGATAGTTTTTCCGCGCGAGGTCGGCTAGCTTGTCAAATTCGGCATATGCTTTATTTTTTAATATTGCGGCTTCGATAGCCTTGAAATCATTAAGCCTGATCGTCATCTTTGTCCCCAATGCTTTTTCCAGCATATCATATTTATTGACGAGGTAGTCGACATATCCGCCCGGAAGCGTCGCAATTTTTTCATTGAATTCATTTGAAGAAATCGGCTGATAAACGGCAAAAAATTGATACAATGCACTTGGAATCGAATGCAGCACAAGCGAATAATGCGAGGCGCCCCTGAATTCGTCAAAGCGGTAATTCAATGACGGATTTGAAACTTTTTTTGCCGCTGCGTCAAGGTCCTTGATCCGCTTCTGCATCTTTTTGAGATCGCCGTCGGCAGTCGACTGATAATAATAGATTGGCATTGTCAGCGCCTGCAAACGCTGTGGAATCCGTTCTTCCATGGCTGTCGGAAGTTCAGGGCTAAGTGAAATGTATGCATTGAAAAGCGGCTGGTCTTTATACAGGTAAAAGTTGAGGAATCCGGCGGTGACATCATGTCCGCCGATGACCTTAAACGGCGCGACGCGGTATTCTTTTTCCACCGCTGAAACGACTTCGCCGATGAACTCAAAGAATTTCTCGCCTTTTTCGGTGGGAAGGCCGGTTTCGGCATCGACCTTACAATCTTCTTCCCGCGTTTTTTCCTGGCTGATCCCGACGGTGATCATTTCAGGAAGGTCGTCCCAATATGCACCATAACTCAAAGCGCCCTGAAATGCATCAAAAAGATAATCTCCATCCAGAAGAAAAAGCAGGGGATATTTCTTCCCCGGATTTGATTTATAGCTGTCAGGAATGTTAAGGAAAATGACGCGGTCTTCACCCAGTTTCTGCGACTTTATCGTGTCGGTTATCTTTTGCGGATATGCGGAAAAAGCAAGGAAAAATGTAAAAAGGACAATCAGGCGTTTCATAAATTGGAATTTGAGTGATTTGCGCAAGGTTAATTTCAAATTCGGGAACGCCAATATATAAAATTATTTTTTACGGTTGAGGATGGGAAGCATCACGAACGAAAGAACACCAAGCAAGATGATCAACAGCGTTTGTGAGATCCATACTAGCCATCCGAATGCAGTTCCAGCAGTATCGGGAACACCGTAAAGCAGGAAAATTTCAGCAACAAGCAGCGGATAGGCACCGAAACCACTGTTGGTGAATCCGATGGCGAGGCTTCCAAAAACGAATGCGGTAATGACGGCCGGGATTTCAATGTTTGATGTTTCGGGCAAAGCGAAAATCGTCACATAGAACATCAGGAAATAAGTGAACCAGATAAAAAATGAATGATAAAGGAAAGGGAGTTTGTTCGGCATTCGCCAGATGCTGAGCATGCCTTCCATCAGGCCGGCGACTTTTTCTTTGAGTACAATGATGAATTTCCAGCGCGAATAGATCCATAACAGTACGAAGCCGATGAATGCGACGATCGCGATGGCTAGAAACATCAGCAGGTCATCGATCGGAATATTTTTGGAAATGAATTCCCGCAAGACATCGAACTGAAACATCAGCGACGCAAGGACAAATAACAGGAATATCGCGAAGTCGACCACGCGTTCTGCGACAATAGTCCCGAAGGCTTTATCGAACGGAACGCCCTCATATTTGTTGATGATGACCGCACGTGTGATCTCGCCCGAACGCGGAATCGTCAGGTTGATGAAGTACGAGATGCAAACCGACATCAGGTTATTTTTAAACGCAGTCTTATACCCAAGATATTCGAGGGAATATTTCCATCTGTAAGCGCGCGAAAGAAATCCGAAAAGTGCGATGAACAACGAGATTCCGATATACAGATAGTCGGCATTCCGGAAATGGGCTTTCATCTCCGCAAGCTGTTCGGGAGTAAATTCGTTGTATTTATAAACGATAAGGAATAAGCCCAGCAGGAGCGGAAGAATGATCGACAACCATTTACTGATGCGGCGCTTCAAGGATCAGGTCAGTGAATTGTCCTTCTCGTTCGGGAAAACTATGCTCGGTTTGAAAGTTTTAGCTTCCTCAAGGTCGAGGATTCCGTACGCAATGATGATGATGATGTCGCCCTTTTGCACTTTGCGTGCGGCCGGACCGTTGAGCGTGATCTCGCCGCTGTTGGCGTTGCCTTTGATGACATACGTTTCGAGCCTTTCGCCATTGTTGATATTGACGATCGAGACCTTTTCGCCTTCAATGATGTTGGCGGCTTCCATCAGCTTTTCATCTATGGTGATGCTTCCGATGTAATTGAGGTCAGCACCGGTAACCGTGACGCGGTGAATCTTAGATTTGACGACGTGAACTTGCATGCGGCAAAGGTAATTAATTTAAAGCAATCGTATCGATGAGCCTGATTTTGTTGACAAATACCGCAATGAATGCGCGATATTTCCTGTTTTTGCGCTTCCTCTCGGCAGGCTCGAGGGTTTCCTCATCGGCGATCTGGAAATATTCAAGTTTGAAACCGGGCACATTTCCGAAAACCTTTTCAACCCATTCGCTTACCTGTCTGGCGCTCTGCGTCCCAAAACGGGATTTTGCCGCTTTTAGTGTTTTAAAGATGATGGAAGCTTTCGTCCGTTCTTCTGTCGAAAGACGCTCATTTCGTGAACTCATCGCAAGCCCGTTGGCTTCGCGGTAGATCGGACAGCCGACAATGTTTACCGGAAGTTGATATTTCGTGACGAGTTTTCGCACGATCTGCAGCTGCTGGAAATCCTTCTCGCCGAAATAGGCATTGGTTGGATTTACGATCTCGAAAAGGCGCTTGACGATCGTTGCAACACCATCGAAATGACCTGTGCGGAATTTCCCTTCCATCTGTTTTTCGAGACCGTCGAAATGATAATTTTCCGACACGGTATTGCCGCCGTAAATGTCGTGGGTATCAGGAGCAAAGACAATGATATCGGGGCTGAGCTTGGAAATTTTCCGGACATCGCTTTCGAGGGTTCGCGGATAATTCTTCAGGTCGTCGGCATTGTTGAATTGCGTCGGATTGACGAAAATACTGATCACGGTAA
>CBDUBP010000242.1:0-4029 GCA_965365415.1 uncultured bacterium
TATCGGGCAAAGCGATCGATACTTGAATGTCTTTAACCTGATGCCGTATTACGCTTTTAGTACGAACGACCGATATTTCGAGGTGCATTCCGAATATAACGACAACGGTTACGTCCTTAATAAAATACCGCTCATTCAAAAACTCAAGGCAACGCTGGTTCTTGGTTATCACAATCTTGCGCAACCGGAAATAAAACCATATTCAGAAATCTCTATCGGGCTTGATAATCTTGGCTTTGGCAAGTTCAGAATTTTCCGTTTCGACTATGTCCGTGCATATCAAAGCGGATATCTTGGCGATGGTGTCGTGTTCGGGTTAAAGTTCCTCAATGTCCTTGAATAATTAATTTTCAAAAAAAAAGTACGAAAAGCGATTTGATATCAATCTTTATCGTAATATTGCAATATAGAATTATGGGAGCAACCAAAACAGAGAGTTTCAGCGAAAAGCAAAACCGCATTGCAAACATGGCTAAATCGCTTGGCCATCCCGCGCGGATCGCGATAATCGAATTTTTAATGAGATCACCTAAATGCATCTGCGGAGACATCGTGAATGAGCTGCCGCTTGCACAAGCAACGGTGTCGCAACATTTGCGCGAATTAAGGCAAGCCGGCTTGATCAAAGGAAGCGTCGAAGGAAATTCAATCTGCTATTGCATCGACGAATCGGCGGTCGCCGAACTGCAGGAATATTTCGGGATCATTTCATTGACATTGAAAAATAGAAGTAACTGCTGTTGAATCAAATACATAAATCATGACTTTATCAGAAATCAAACAAATTTTAGAAACCGTTCCCACAGTAAGTTTTAAACTCGAAAACGGCACGCGGGTTCCAGACCATTTTCATGTAACTGAAATTGGCGCAATTTCAAAACATTTTATCGACTGCGGCGGTACGGTCCGCACTGAAAAGGTCGCCAGTTTCCAACTGTGGGACGCAAATGATTTCGATCACCGGCTGAAACCGGCAAAACTGAAAAACATCATTGCACTTTCAGAACGGGTCCTTGGGCTCGAAGATTATGAGATCGAAGTGGAGTATCAAAGTGAAACGATCGGTAAATATGATCTCGATTTTGACGGGAAAGATTTTATATTGAAATCAAAACACACGAACTGTCTCGCAAAGGATAATTGCGGTGTTCCGGAAAAAGCGGAAACCGCATGCTGTGGTTCAGATGTAAATTGCTGCTGATATGTAACCTAGAAGGTCTTAAGACCTGGCAGGTATGTCTAAATGTTCGACATTTGTCATCCGACTTTTACTTCGTTGCGCTCAGTACAGTTCCGCTGCGCCTCGGGTCACCTTTTGACTTTTCGACTTTCGACTTTCGACCTTTGACTTTCGACCTTTGACTTTAGACTTTAGACTTTAGACTTTAGACAAAAAAAAGCGGCCCTAAAGCCGCTTTTATTATACCCTGACGATCTTAGCGCCAAGTGCACGCAATCGTTCGTCGATGCGTTCATATCCGCGATCGATCTGTTCTATATTTTGGATCGTACTTGTTCCCTTTGCTGAGAGAGCGGCAATCAATAATGAAATTCCTGCCCTGATATCAGGCGACGACATGATAGTCGCCTTTAGCTGAGATTTGAAATCGTGCCCGATGACTACGGCGCGATGTGGATCGCATAAAATAATCTTCGCTCCCATATCGATCAATTTATCGACAAAGAACAAGCGGCTTTCAAACATCTTTTGATGGATCAGCACATCGCCTTTTGCCTGTGTTGCGACTACTAGGATAATGCTGAGCAGATCGGGCGTAAATCCGGGCCAGGGCGCATCGGCAACGGTTAAAATGGATCCATCGATGTCGGTTTTCACCTGATAGCTTTCGTGCGTCGGGATGTAAATGTCATCACCGCGTTTCTCAATCGTAATTCCCAATTTCCTGAATGTATTCGGGATCACGCCAAGATTTTCCCAGTTCACATCTTTGATCGTGATCTCACTGCGCGTCATTGCCGCAAGCCCGATCCATGATCCGATCTCAATCATATCCGGTAAAATGCGGTGTTCACATCCGCCAAGGCTTTCGACACCCTCAATCGTAAGAAGGTTTGAACCGACGCCCGTAATCTTTGCACCCATCGAATTCAGCATCCTGCATAATTGCTGCAAATAAGGTTCACACGCCGCGTTGTAAATCTGCGTCTGCCCTTTGGCCAAAACTGCCGCCATCACGATATTCGCCGTTCCTGTTACCGAAGCTTCGTCAAGCAGCATCGTCGTACCGGTAAGCCCGTCCGGAGCTTCAACTCCATAGAAATGGTCCTCCCTGTTATATCTGAACTTTGCCCCGAGATTGATGAATCCTTCAAAATGCGTGTCTAGTCGGCGCCTGCCGATCTTATCACCGCCAGGTTTCGGAATATATCCGCGGCCAAAACGAGCCAAAAGGGGCCCGACAATCATGATCGAACCGCGCAGCGATCCGCCTTCTTTCTTAAATGCCTCAGTTTCGAGATAGCCTACATTGACCTCATCTGACTGAAACGTGATCGATCCTTGTCCGTTTCGCTGCATCTTCACGCCAAGATTTCCAAGGAGCGTAATGAGTTTGTTGACATCGATGATGTCGGGAATGTTATTGATCGTTACTTTTTCGGGTGTCAGAAGTACCGCGCACAAGATCTGCAGCGCTTCGTTCTTTGCCCCTTGTGGTGTCACTTCGCCCTTTAGGCGGACGCCGCCTTCAATCCTGAAAATGCTCATAATCGCGAATTTGGTCAGCCTATGGCTTGCGGTTATTTTTATGTGCCGGGTTCGGCTTTTTGGAAATTTTTTGCTTCAATTGGTTTTGCGGAATGATCTTGTTCGACACACGCTTGTTCGTGCGCATCAGATCTGTCGAATTCACCAATTCTTCAGAACTCTGCATCAAATTGATCTTGCCGCCCGACAGTTCATAAAGATGCTCAAATATTACGTCGTCCTTAACGGTATCCTTATTCCAGCTCAGATACGACTTCTTCATGTGGTTGGCGATCACCTTGATAAGTGCACTCTTTAGTTCGCCATCTTCCCATTTGTTGGCCACTTCGATCATAGAAGTGATGTTGTTGCCATAGAATCGATATTTCGGGAAATTCTGCGGATAATTTATCGGATCAGGCTTCAGCTGAAGCACTTCGCGTGACGGGATTGGAAACGGGGAATCGACATCCAGCCTGAAATCAGACATAATAAAGATCTGGTCCCACAATTTATGCTGGAAATCGGGAACATCGCGCAAATGCGGATTAAGGCTGCCCATCACCTGGATGATGTATCGCGCCATCTTGTTGCGTTCGTCGCGGTCCTGTATCTCGGTAGCCTGATCGATCAGTTTTTGCAGATGTCGCCCGTACTCGGGAATGATCAGGTGCGGGCGCTCGGCGTTGTATTCAAGATGATGAACGACATCGTTCGCGTTTTCTTTCTGGTAATTTGACATGTTATAAGGAAATGATGCCCTCAATATGGGCAACTTCAATGTATTTATTTACGATATGTTGCGCACTTTCCATGTGTACATTGATGGAAATGCTGGTATAATTTTCATTTTTTGAAAGCTTGGTACGAATTACGGCACCCATCGAATCGAATGCTATTTCGACGGCTTCCACCTTCTGCCTGTCGGTCGGGACGATGAATTTGAATAGATATTCGCCGGGCCAGTGTTTGTCTTTCTCCAGTTCTTCTTTCAGCCTCTTAAAAAAATCCTCCTGTTTCTGATCCATTGCATTGATATTAACGGCAAATATAATCATTACTCCTGAAGAAGTTACATGTTGGCGCCATGGCAAAACGCTAATTTTTAAAAATGGCGATCTGACTGTAAAACAGTGGCCGCAACTCTATAATTAAACAGGCAAATTACCTACTTTTGCGCCTTTATTTTGATGTGGAAAAGGATATTGTTGTAATCATCGGCGGACCGGGCACTGGGAAAACGACCATCATTGATGGCCTGACCGCACGCGGATTCTGCTGTTATCCTGAAATTTCACGGGAAGTGACCATGGAAGCCCGTC
>CBDUBP010000243.1:0-4015 GCA_965365415.1 uncultured bacterium
CCGGCTGGCGGTATTACTTGTACTTCTGTTCCTCATGAACACCCTGCCGCTCAAATTGTTCCTTTCATTGCCATTTCCGCTTTCGTACCTTAGAATGATATTCTTGTCGGCATTCTTCATTGGCTTGATTCTGATCTTCCGACAACTTATCAACTGGAAATGGAGCTTCGCCGCCGTATCGATAATGATCTTGGCCGTACTGATTACTCATAAGCAAGACGTAAATCGGTCAGAAATGCTACCCGTGAACGGCCCGCTGCTGATATACGATTATCAGATCGAAAACAACAGGCTGACCTATAAGTTTTGGGAAAACGGCCTCCGTTCCGGCTCGATCCCGCTGAATGCGGTAACAGTGAAGTCGGCCGATCTGAATCAGAATGCGATCTATTGGTACGGAAGACTGATAAAAACGGGTGGGCACAAACGCAAACCGATCGTTGTCGACGGCAGGACACTCTATTTTTTATCCGATGAAGGCCGCGGACCCGGATTCTACACTTTGCGAAAAACAGAACTATGAACAAAGCGATAGCACGCATCGGATCTATTTCAGCAAATGCCATGCGCCAATTAATGGTCTCGGCATTCGGCCTGGCAATTCCGGTTATGGTGGTCGCCATCAGTTCAAAGAATATCTGGGGCGGAGTTGTTCCGATCGTGCTGTTTACGCTTCTTGCCGCGCAAATCTCAAATTGGGGAAACAAGGAGTTCATGCTGCGGGAATTCAGTAAAACACCCTCGGAAATTGTCAGCCGGCATTCTGAAAATCTTGCAACGCGATCGATACTACTTATGCTGACCGTCGTGATCTCATTTGCATATTTTAGTTTCAGTCTTGCGGGCATTGTGACGATTTGGCTCATCGGACGCTTCATGATGCATTCGGCCGAACCGCTGATCATCTATGAGAAAGATTTCCAACGCGCAATTGCCATCGAAGCCACCAGCTTTATATTTTTCTGCGTTGCCCTATTCGGTTTGAGGCATCAGCTCGATACATTGCTGCTTGCCGGCCTGTACGGATCATATCAATTCGTTCGCGGATCCGGTCTCTTTTTTATTTGCAGACGATTCATTTCTCGTGCGGCATTTTCTCCAAAATCAAAATACATCACGCGTGGATTCTTATTTTTCGTACTTTCAATACTCGGGTTCCTGGCTTCAAAAGCAGATGTATACCTGATGACCCGTTTTGGATCGGACACACAATTAGGTGAATACCAGATCATCAACAGCCTGCTGGTTTTTGTGATGTCGCTGTCGGCATTCATCTATGCGCCGTTTACAAAAAACATGTATCGAAACAGCGGCGATGTCATCAGAAAAGCGAAAGATATATTGTTGATTTCAGGCCTCGTAGTCGTACCTGTTGGAATAGCCGCGGCGGCTTTGATCCTTGCCCGGCTTGATGTTGAAACCGATATGTTATTTTGGCTGATCGCATTTTGCTACGTATTTCCCGCCTTCGCTTACGGCTTGGATGTCGTTGCACTTTTTCGCCGGAACAAAGAAAAAACTGTGGTTGTGATCTTGTTGATCGGTGCGGTTTCAAATTTTATATTTTCCGGACTTCTGCTAAACGAAGGATATGGTATCAAAGGCGCACTCGCAGGAAGTGCGATATCTCAAATGATGGTTTTGTCGATTTTCAAATTGCGCCGTTTTGAATAAAGTAATCCTTTTTAATCCGCGAAGTGCCAATTCAAAGCACCGCATCCCAAATTCAATCCTTCAGGTCGGCGCGTCGATTCATGGGCAATTCGACTATGTGTTTATCGATGGGAATCTCGAAAAAGATCCATGGCGAAAAATCGAATCGTATCTGAAAACGGGCGAATATAAATACTTCGGGTCGACAGTGATGCCCGGCCCTCAATTGCGACAGGCGATTCCTTTTACAAAAAAGATACGCGAACAATATCCTGATGTCACCAATATCTGGGGCGGCTATTTTGCGGCAAACCAGTACAGGGTCGCACTCGAATCCGGCTATGTCGATTACATTATCAACGGTCCGGGCGATCATGCGTTCCCTAAATTGCTCGGTTCGCTTGAAAGTGGAAATAATTCCGATATACCGCTTATTGGTAATCTTATCTTTAGAAACAACGATCAAATAATAAAGACTGCTGCCGAACCGCTGCTCGACCAGGACATGCTTCCGCCGTTTCCTTACGAATACCTCAACGCGTTTTATCCGCTTGACGGTTATCTTGCCAAAACCTTTATGGGAAAAAAAACGCTGTCGTATCATTCGTCGATGGGCTGCCCGTTTTCGTGTTCATTCTGTGCGGTCGTCCCGATCTACAACGCGAGATGGAAAGGCATGTCGGCCGAAAGGATTTATAAGGATGTTCGGTGGTTCAAGGTAAATTACGGAATCGACGCGATCGAGTTCCATGACAATAATTTTTTCACGTCTAAAAAACGTGTGCTCGAATTTTCTCAATTGGTCATGAACGACAACATCAGCTTTTGGGGCGAAGGGAGAATCGACACGATCAATATGTATTCTGACGACGAACTGGCGCTGATGAGGAAAGCCGGCTGTAAAATGATCTTCCTCGGTGCCGAAACCGGTAACGATGCGGTACTGAAGCAAATGAATAAGGGAGGCACACAAACCGGAAAGATGATCAAGGAATTCGTGCTTCGGATGCGAAAGGCCGACATCGTTCCGGAACTGTCGTTCGTACTCGGAATGCCTGCAAAATCGGAACGCGAGGTCTACGACCAGATAATATGGGACATCAATTTCATCAGGGAAATCAAGACGATCAATCCCGATGCAGAGATCATTATCTATCTGTACAGCCCGGTTCCGACGGAAGGATCGGAATTATTTCAGCAGATCACATCGGCAGGATTTTCATTTCCGCAAAATCTTGAAGACTGGATATCGCCGGCCTGGGAAAATTTCGATTTGCGGAAAAACCCGCTGACACCTTGGCTCAAGCCTTATATGATCGATACGATAAAGAATTTCGAGACTGTTTTAAACGGCTATTATCCTACTGTTTCCGATTTTCGGATCCGTGGATACAAACGCCGGCTGCTCCGGTTGGTTTCAGGAATCAGATACAGATCCGGGTTCTACGACTTCCCGTATGAGATCAAGGCCATGCATAAATTATGGAAGTACCGTCAGCCTGAAATCGAAGGATTTTATTCGGAATGAGAAAGATCGTAAAAAGGGTTGTCGGACCGGCGCTTCAAAAATTCAGTGAAATCTATTTTCGCAAACCACGCACGTACAAATTTAAGGAAATTGCTGTCACAGTTCCGCCGGGTGTTTTTCCGCCGCACCTGACGATATCCACAAAACTGCTTCTTGAATTCGTCGAGCCGCTCGATCTTCATGGGAAGACATTTCTTGAACTTGGCTGCGGATGTGCAATCATTTCAGTATTGGCGGCGAAAAAAGGCGCGGTCGTAACATCGACGGACATCAATCCCGATGCAGTTTCGATCGCAGAAATCAATGCTGCCGGAAATGGTGTCATGGTCGACGCAATATATTCGGATCTTTTTCAGAACCTCAATGGCCGAACTTTCGATTACATCGTCATCAATCCGCCATACTATCCGAGGCAGCCGCAAAGCATGGCCGAAAACGCGTGGTTTTGCGGGGAAAATTTTGAATACTTTGAAAAGCTGTTCCTTGTTTTGCACAAACATTTGAATCCTGACGGAAAAGCGATCATGATATTGTCTGAAGACTGCGATATTCAATCAATCGAGAGGATCGCGGAGAAAAATACGATTGGCTTCGTGAAAATTGAAATCCGGAAAGTTCTGGGCGAGGAGAGTTTCATCTTCAGATTGGCGCCAAAAGAATAGTCGGTCAAAAACTGAAATACACTTATCCGAATCCGGTTGCTCTGCATAAATATGAATCGCAATCATCTGTCTGAAAATGACGATATTTGCATCCCGAAAAAAACCCAAAAGAATCTTTTCCACCTGTTTGCATTTGTTGGAAATAGTTGTACTTTTGCAACCCCTTTATTGG
>CBDUBP010000244.1:0-3984 GCA_965365415.1 uncultured bacterium
GTCGCCACTTTTTACCGTAGTGGTTGTATTCGAATTGGTCGTTGTGGCCCGTTTTTCGGTTTGTGCCGAGGCAACCGAGAACGCAAAAAAGGCTGCCAGTACTAAGATTGTATTTTTCATACTGATTAAGTTTAAGTTGACTCAAAGTTAAATCAGCCATTCGGACAAATTTGGCACTTTTCACGTTTGTTTTGGATACATTTAACGCGCGGTTCGGAAACCCTATTAATTTGTGGTTAAATGAGTTACAGTTCTTGTTAAAGAAAAATCCCGCCGAATGGGCGGGATTTCCGTGGTGACCTCGACAGGATTCAAACCTGTAACCTTCTGAGCCGTAATCAGATGCGCTATTCAGTTGCGCCACGAGGCCGATTTGCGTATGCGCGGGATTGCTGCATTGCGGGTGCAAATATAGTTTATAAAGGAAACTATGCAAAATAAAATCCTGATAAATTTCGGGCGTGAGGTAAAGAAGTCGCCGTCATCGTTTTGCAATTAGGGTTCAACTCAAGCACCCCCGAACCGCATCGATTTAATCTCGCTCCGACAATGCCCGGACTGTCACGTAATAACGCCATCCAAGCAGGGCAAGCTGCCACTTCTTTGCCCGCGCCGGATCAAGCTGCCTTTTGGTAAAAGACGGAAGCAGCATACGATTGAGCTTTGCAAGAAAACGAAACATCGGATAATTTTTAACGAAGATAAAAAAAGCCGCCCGAAGGCAGCTCTTATTTCCTGGTTTGCGTACGCTCTCTCCCGAGTTCCTCGCGCGCCTTTTTGATTTCCTCGCGCGCTTTGGCAATTTCGTCGCGTGCGCGTTCTATTTCTACCTTGGCACGTTCCATCTCCTCGCGGGATGCACGCTGATGGATGTCACGATCACCTCTTGCTTTTTCAATGTTTTCACGCATTTTAATTCGTGCGTTTTCCATTTCGGGCCCGGCTTTGTCCATGGATTCCTGTGCACGCTCCAAAGCTTCACGGGCGATTTTTTTCGAATCGACAATGACCCTGATACGATCCGATTTGAATTTCTCAAGCTCTTCGTCGCTGAGGTCACCGCTTAAAACCTTGCCGTCAACGATAATTATTGGTTCCTCATGATCGCTGCCGTTGATGAAAACCTTGCTATGACCCAATTTTTCGAGCTCGTGGAAATCGGGATGTCCTGGAATGCCCGGAATGTCCTTCAGGTCGATTATCCTACTGATGTCCGGAATATTCGCAATAATATCATCCGTATCAAAAGAATAAGCGAAATGATCATCAGAGACATCAGCCGAATGGCCACGAATGACACGCATTCGGGGTGCACCAAAGCCAATAGTATTTTCACTTTTGTAAAACGTCAGCGGCTTGATCGGCTCGTCGCCGTCTACCATGGTGGTTCCTTTTTTGCCATTCTTGTCTTTGAATTCAGCTTTTATGCGTGTGATTTCACCCGTATTGTTTCGTTTGACTTTTGAGAATTTTAAACTCACGCCTTCCTGTTTCATCCTTTCGGCAAAAGCTTTCAGTTCGGTGTCCGAAGTTCGTTTATCCACAACAACTTCTGAGCGTGGCTCACGTAAAACGCGGACTTCAACCTTTTTGTCGGCAGCAACAGTGTCACTTTCTTTCTCCTGTGCGATAACCCTGACCTGGAAAAGAAGCATAAATGCAACCAGCGCCGGAAGGATAACCGCATACTTCCATGAGTTGCGTTTCCTCGATTGATTTTTGTTCAACATAACGATTCGTTTTTTGATTAATGATTGATAAAAGTGATTAGTAACCGCAACACAGCTTTCATGTGTTGTTATCTTCAGCAATGTGAGTTGATATGATCTGATGTCGTCGATTCGTTTCGATGCCTCGCTGTCGGCAATGAATTCAAGGTTCTGAACAACGCATTTTCTGTAAAGCCAAATGATCGGATTAAACCAGAAGACGATGCATAAAACTCTCATCAGCAGTACGTCAAGGGTGTGGAAACCCGAACTGTGGACTTTCTCATGTTCAAGGATATTCGCGAGTTCGGCTTTGGAATACATGGCCGAATTGAATACGATATACCTGAAGTAGGAGAAGGGTGAGACCTTTTCATTCGTGTCGATGAACCTGAATCCGTGTACATCGCGGTATTCTTTCCCTTTTAGCAATCGGTGAAGCGCCAAAAGATCGGCAATAAAAAACAAAAGAAAGATCAGTGCACCTGTTATATAGCCGACCGCAATCAACTGATAGTAATCGATCGATGTGGGCACGGCATGCATTTCAACCGCGTCCGTTGGCAGCATCACCCACTGCTGCGGTTCAATTATTCTCGGCTCCACCAAGATCTTGCGTGTAAAAGTGATCATCGGCAAAACGATAGACGCAATTAATCCGCCGATAAGATACCATCTGTTGCTTCTAAAGAACGTTTCGCGTCGTAAAAACAACATGTATGCGCCATAAAATAATACCAGCAGCAAGCAGGATTTCAGGAAATAAATTGCGATCGTCTCCATGATTATTTCTTTTTTTCGATTAGCTCAAGTATCTCGCGAAGCTCATCAGCGGAAATCTTTTCCTCTTTCGCAAAGAATGAAACCATGTTCTTGTACGACGAGCCAAAGAAGTTGTCGATCGCCGTTTTCATGAATTTCTTCCGGTATTCTTCCAATGTCACCACGGGAAAGTACTGATGCGTGTTTCCGTAGGCATTGTGACCGACATAGCCTTTCTCCTCAAGGTTCCGCACGATGGTCGACAAGGTATTGTAATGCGGCTGGTCGTCGGTAATCTCGGCCAGGATGTCCTTTACAAAAGCCCTTTTCAGCCTCCAAAGGATGTGCATGATTTCCTCTTCCTTATTTGTCAGTTTCTGTTTCATGATGTTTTTATTTGGGCGTTGCCTGCGGCCGGGCTTTCCGTTTCAAGTCCTCGCCCAATGAAAAATTTGGGCTGCGGGCTTTCCACTTCAATCCCTAACGCGAAGCTCAGACAAACTTAACTATAAATTTAGTTACACAACTAAAAAGATAGTTATTTAACGAAAAATTATTATTTGCGAGAAGGCTTTAAAAGAAGAAGGCAGGCTAGGGAAGCGGCGAGCCCCAAAGTTCCCATCAAAACCCAGTTGACGCGATAGCCGAAATGAGAGATCGTTTCCATGCCGACTTTCGAGCTCATGATGTGCGCAAGGCTGAAACTCATCGTGTACAAAGCCATGTACCGGCCTTCATGTCCGCGTGGTGCGCGTTCCATTGCAAATGAATTCGAGAACGGAAAAGCCAGCATCTCACCGAATGTGATAAACAAAATGCTGACAAGCAGGATCCCTGGCCACATTTCAAACAGCAATACATAATAGCTGATGGCGACAAGAATTCCGCCCCATAAAATAATCTTGACCTTATTTGCCTTTTTCCTTTCAAGAATGCTGACGATCGGCATCTCGAGGAAAAAAATCAGCAAACCGTTCAGCGTCATGATCAATCCGGTTTGAAGTTCGGTCAGTTGATACTTGTCGTGGTGGTACAGCGGAAGCGTCGTAAAGATCTGGAAGAATGCCATCGCGATCGCGAAACTTGTAAATAGGAAGATCCAGAATGGCTTGTCGTTAAAAACCGAATGTGTCAGTATTTCACCCGGGTGCTCCTTGTCCTGATACGGAGATTTCTTTTTCTCCTTGACCAGCATTGCAAAAACAAGTATCGAAATCACACAGCTTGCGCCATCGGCCCAGAACAGGCCACGATATCCGATTCCCATAATGATCAATCCGCCCATAGCCGGACCGGCCGCAAAGCCGAGATTGACCGCCAGCCTGACCAGCGTCATCGCTCGTGTCCTGTTTTCAGGTTTGGCATAGGCGCCCAGCGATACGAACATTGCGGGACGGAACATATCGGCAATCGTCATGATCGCAAACATACCGATGCACAATCCCCAAAAGGAGGTGATGAACTGCAGCACGAAAAACATCAACCCGCTTGTAAAAAGACTGAACACCATGAT
>CBDUBP010000245.1:0-3947 GCA_965365415.1 uncultured bacterium
AATATGCTGACATTCAATCCGGGGTGGGATGAGAATGCGAAGAATGTCGAAAAATTCGATGATATCCGCGAGATACAAAAACACCTGAAGTCGAAAGGAATTAAACTGACCCTTGAAGCGGACGAGAAAACGAGTGGTCCGGCGAGTTTGATGACAACCGATCCCGACGGAAACGTGATCCTGATCGACCAGCACCGCTAGCGACTAGAACCATTTCCGGGTAAACAGGCTTATCAGTGTGTTCGGACTTAACGTCACGACGAAACGGATGCGTTCGGCGTAATTCTTTTCTGCGATTTCCCATCCATTGTTGGAGTATATCGGAAAGTACAGCTCGAAATAATCGGGAACAAGGTTGAGGCGGATGCCGCTGTCGTATACGAATTCGGCGTCGACATGACGGTTCTTGACAAAACCAACATCTCCATAGGCTTCGATCCAGTTCCAGATACCGTAGCTCGCGTTGAAAGTAGAGATCCGTTGATTGGCAAATGGGGTATCGAGTTTTGATTTGAATCCGCCTTCGGCGACGATCAGCTGCTGGCTGAAAAGTCCATCGGCTTCGGAACGGCCATAGTAATTATAATCGAACAGATAATCGGTTGGGCGATCGAGCGCGAAACTGAAGAAATCGTTGTTGGTTTTGTTATACAGGAAAGTTCCCGCGTAGACTCGCAGTGACAGCTGCCGATTGTCCTTAAACAATCTGCGAAACTGCATTTCGCCTGATGTCTTTCCGAATTTTGCCGAGGCCTGCGCATCGATATTAAAGCTTAAAAGTCCGGTGATTTCGGCATTTGAGTTCGAATAGCGCGCGTTGAAGACAGAATAATTCTCAGAATCCTCGACTATGAACCTGCTTGGCTCGCGGTGAACGATGACATCACGCAGCATGATCGTCTGTTTGCGGTTATTGCGGAAATCGCTCGGACGCATGCGCAATAAAAGCGTCGGGTTGACACGTGTGTATCCCGCATCGGGCGCATAATGGAAATAGGATCCGGTGGTCGAAAATCGTGCATTGTAGAGTTTGCTGTCGCGGAAATTTTGGTTTATGGTAAACGATAATTGTCCGGTTACAGATTGTGTATTCGGCGAGTACATCGGATTGATATCGTAATTGAAAGGTTTGTCGAGCAGCGTTTTGTTGTAGAACCGCAAACCCGGGGAAAGTCCATCGTACAAATTATACATCAGCGTCGGAACATATAAGATCTGATTGTAAGCCGGGTCTTCAAGGTCTTTAAAGAAAGTAAAACGCAAAGGTTTGTTGCCCAGACGAAAGGATTTCAACGAGCGATAGTTATTTCGCCGATTGAATTCGGGCACTTCGCTGCGATGGTTCAGCACCAGATGGTCGGCGTTGTTGCGCAGAATGGTGACAGTGGTATCGGAATGAAAGCCGTCGACCCAGATTTTCGAGACGACTTCGTTTTTCTTTACCGAAAAGAGTGGAACAGGAACTTTTGCCCCCGTTTTGTTACGGATCGTCACCGAAAGCGAATTGCCGTTTTCCTGCACATCAGTGATCTTATAATCAACAACTTCTCTTGAATCGATAACCGTATCAAAAAACCAATCGATCTTCTTAACTGAATTTCCTTTTAGTATTGCTTTGAAATCTTCTTCGGTAGTAAGCCTGTATGCGTTTAAGGAAATGAATTCGCGAATGCTCTTCTCCACGGTTTCTCCGCCGAGATATTCATCGAGATAATCCAATGCGAGTCCGGCGTAATATTTTGTTGCAATCTGCTCATTGAATCTGATCAATCTGTCCTGTAATATGCCGGCAGGCTGATCAAGATTCTTTCGCGCCATTAAAAGCCACAGCACCTGATATTGTTCGTTAAAATCGGATTCGACGAAGTTGAATTTTTTGAGCAGTCCGACATTCGCCAGACCGCCGGCCATTTTCATATGTGGGTAGAATTCTTCAATATATTCCATCATCACATAGATCTGGATCCCGTCGTAAAGCCAGCTGTCTTTTCGCTGGTCGGCCTTTAAGGTGTTTTTTAAATAGTTGTTCGTATAAGTTTTCAGGAACTTAAGTTCGTAGATGAAATCATCCGAAAAAACGTTGATGAACGATGGCAATTGATTGAGTCCGTAAAATGGATTCCGCTCGTAATCTGCCTGCGAAACAGTCATTTTGTCAAATGGATAACGACCGAGATTCTCATCGACGAAGTTGACGACGCGGTCGACCACGATCGCTTTTTGGATATTTTCCGTTTTGCGGCCATCGATGCTGTTCAACACTTCAAGTTTGTCGTTGCGGTAACTTTCGAATGCCTTTTTAGAAGTGATGTACAGACTAAAATCGCGTCTGTTGTCGCCCGATAGGTTAGTCGATTTTTTGCCATCCGACTCGATGTAATCCGAGGATTGAAGATCGGTAACAATCTCCATTTCAAGTGGAAGGTTTACCGTGAGGCTCACATTGATCGGCGCATTTTCGGCATCGTCGAGATTCAGGTTGGAATATCGGACGAATTCGCCATTTTCGTAACGCGCGGGTGTCAGGAACCAATTGCGGAGATTCATTTCTCCCGACTTGCCGTAACCGAAATTTGTAAACCGGTCGCTCGGAACCTTTACGAAATACGACAAAAATATGGTTGCCGTTTCGCCGGGAAAGAGCGGTTCAGGAAGCGGAATCTCAATGACGTCCGGATGTTTGGGGTTTCGATGCCATTCAAGTTCAAGCTGCTGGATATCTGTTATGCGAAGCGCGGATGTGCTCCCTCGTTCGGCATCGGGGGCATAATGGAAACTGCGGACGAACTCGTCGGAAAATCTTTTCGCCAGCGGTGTGTCTTTTGCCGAGTATGCGTGATTCCAGTCGTTGAGAACCAATGTTGCAATAGTATCCTCGGTTTGATTGTAATAAACGAGGTTCTGACCGACAGACAACATATGGTTTTCCTTGTCGACGTCAACTGCAATGACCGTCGAATGCTGTGCAAAATGCTTTTGTGGGATCAGCAGGAAAAGGATAAAAGCAAGAAGCGAAAGAAGTTTCAATTTCGGACAGATTTGTGGATCAATTTAGGTGTTTGGGTTCGTGGTCGAAATTATTTTGTGAAACTATTTAGAATTTATGCGGTTTTGCCGTAATAAGGATTGTTTTTATTTCGGTAGCTTGTGCATTCTGAATTGTGAATTGGCACAGACCTCAAAGGTTTTCAAAACCTTTGAGGTCTTCCGAAGCGACTTCCATTGCTGATTCAAAACCTCCCGAAATTCTTTCAAAATCAAAAGAAACCACGATTCCATACTTGAGATACAACATTTTCAATTCGGTTGCATGGAACCCGGCAAACGAATCCTTAAAAATTCGGGCTGAGTGTATATTTCTTGTAGAAGTTATCAAGTACTTCGACGACTTCATCTTCGGTATCGACAATCCGTATGAGGTTCAGGTCGTCCGGACTTACATTCGCATGTTTTTCGACCAGTACGCTCTTGATCCAATCCATCAGACCTTCCCAGAAACTGCGGCCAACCAGTATAATTGGAAATTTCGCGATCTTTTTGGTCTGGATCAATGTGATCGCCTCGAACATCTCGTCGAGCGTACCAAAGCCGCCGGGCATAATGACAAACCCCTGTGAGTATTTTACAAACATGACTTTCCGAACGAAGAAATAATCGAAATTGAGATTCTTATCCTTATCGATATACGGGTTGAAATGCTGCTCAAATGGAAGTTCGATGTTCAGGCCAACTGAAGTGCCGCCGCCGAGATGTGCACCTTTGTTCCCCGCTTCCATGATTCCGGGACCGCCGCCGGTTATGACGCCATATCCCGCCTTGCTGATCTTATATGCGATCTTTTCGGCCAGAAGGTAAAAATGGTCTTCAGGTTTTGTACGTGCCGAACCGAAGATCGAAACACACGGACCGATCCGGCCCATTGCTTCGTATCCGTTGACAAATTCAGA
>CBDUBP010000246.1:0-3941 GCA_965365415.1 uncultured bacterium
ATCAATACCATTACAGAGGACGATCTTAGGAAACATCTTTATATTATCGCATCCGATGAGATGGAAGGGCGCAACACGGGATCGGAAGGCCAGAAAAAAGCCGGAAAGTATCTGATCGAACAATATAAATCTAATAACATTCCGCATCCAAAAGGCGCGACGGATTTCTATCAGCCGATTCCTTCGTCATATTTTACAAAACCGTTTAGTCCGAAACTCAACGATTCCGAAAATATCTGGGCCTATATTGAAGGTTCCGATAAGAAGAATGAGATTGTAGTGGTCTCGGCCCATTATGATCATGTCGGAACAAAAAATGGTGAGGTATACAATGGCGCAGATGATGACGGTTCGGGAACTGTCGCACTGCTCGAGATCGCAGAGGCTTTTGCGCAGGCAAAAATGGATGGGAAAGGTCCGAGGAGATCGATCCTGTTCCTCCATGTAACGGGTGAGGAATATGGGCTGCATGGTTCCAGATTTTATTCTGAAAACCCATTGTTTCCGTTAAAGAATACGGTGGCCGACATCAATATCGATATGATAGGCAGACGGGATCCGGAGCATGCCGACACCAATAAATACGTTTATGTCATTGGAGCCGATCGCCTGTCGACCGACCTTCACAACATCACCGAAGCGGCAAATACGAATTACGCGAATCTTTCTTTGGATTACAAATACAACGACATCAATGATCCGCAACGATTTTATTACCGATCGGACCACTATAACTTCGCAAAAAATGGCATCCCATCGGTCTTCTTCTTCAGCGGAACGCATGAGGATTATCACAAACCCGGCGATGACCCGGACAAGATCGAATACGATGCATTGGCGCAGCGGACAAAATTGGCCTTTGCGGTCGCGTGGGAGCTGGCGAATCGGAATGAACGCCCGAAAGTGGATAAAGACGGTAAATAAAAAAAGCTCCAATGAGGAGCTTTTTTTATTTACGGATTAGGTATTATTGGTAATTCGTGTTCTCATTCTTGATGAACTGCACTTTGCCAAAATCGACGGAACCGGTAGTATCCTTTACGATCAAAACACCAAAAACATTTACGGGAATCGGGACGTGGCCGCCTTCCTCGAGCGATTGACGCATCTCATCGAGAATGTGTTCATAATTCAGCGGATTCAATACAACCGAATCGCCTTTATTGATCTTATGCTCGAAAATATAATCGCGTAACGTCTGGAATGAGATATTGCTGCCGATAAAGAATTGCTCTGACATAACTTTTTTTTACTAAGATAAAAAATAAATGCCCTTGCAGCTACAATCTTAAAAAAAGAAACGGCCTTGAATTTCTTCAAAGCCGTTGGGGTGAATGAGGGGGCTCGAACCCCCGACCTTCGGAACCACAATCCGACGCTCTAACCAGCTGAGCTACAATCACCGTGTAATTTGTGGCGCAAATATATTGCAAATCTTTGGGCGTGCAAAGCAAATATTTAAAAAATTATATCAGATCCGACAACGTTCTGACAGCCAAATACCTTTCTGCAGTGAAGCCTTCGCCATATTCTGTTCCGATCAGCCGCCCGAGGTCCTGCGCGCGATAATGAAGGCTTTCAAGAAAGTTTTTTGTCGCGATCGGAGTTTCAGGTTCGTCGCTTTCCGGATCATAGAACTGCGAACCGTAGGCCATGATCGACCTGGTTTTTAGATCAATGAAACCGGTGATGTCGACCACAAAATCCGGTTTGATATCTTTCCACTGGATATAATGATAAACGACCGACGGACGCCATGCTGGTTGTTCCTCCCCGTTTATTTGTGTTTCGATTTTCCTCAAACCCGACAAAAAGCATGCATCGGAAACGAGTTTACTCCCACGGCCATGATCGATATGGCGATCTTCCACGGCATTGCACAGAATGATTTCCGGACGATATTTCCTGATCATTTTTATGACTTCGATCTGATGATGATGATCATTCACGAAAAATCCATCTTTCATCCGGAGATTTTCCCTGACGGAAATTCCGAGGATACGCGCCGATTCAGCTGATTCCTTATCCCGAAGTTCGGCACTGCCGCGAGTGCCGAGCTCACCACGTGCCAGGTCGATGATCCCGACTTTCTTCCCAAGCGAGATTTCCTTCGCGATCGTTCCGCCACAGCCAAGTTCGACATCATCCGGATGTGCGCCAAAAGCAAGAATGTCGAGTTTCATGATAGTATTTTTTTCATTGTCATTGATTTATTGACTGTTTCCCGGAATTCCTTTTCAGGATCGCTGTCGGCCGTGATCCCGCATCCGACGTAAATATGTACTTCATTGGATTCGATCTTCATGCATCGCAAATTTACATACAAATCGGTGGTTGCGGATCCACTTGCGAAATCGACATTCAATTCACCCAGAAAACCCGAATAGAATTCACGATCAAATTTTTCATTTTGTAAAATGAATTTCAGTGCATCAGATTTTGGCAGCCCGCAAACAGCCGGTGTAGGATGCAGTTTACGTACGACTTCACCAATGGTTCCCTCTCCTATCGTACCCGTGATATCAGTTTTAAGATGCATGATGTTTCCCGCCCGGTGTGTTTTTCTTTCGGATATCTGGATCTCCGATGCAACGCTGCTTAGCTCTGATGTGATGAAATCAGTCACGTATTGCTGTTCCGCGATTTCCTTATCACCCCAAACCACATTTCCATCATGATGATTTTGCGTACCGGCGAGCGACATTGTACTAAAGTGTTTTCCGCTCACAGAAATAAGTTTTTCAGGTGTGGCACCCATCCACAATCCTGTATCGGGATGATAGAAGCAATATCGAAAAGCAGCCGGATAGGTCGTCAGCAGGTTTTCAAAAGTCTTTACGATGTCGATTTTGATACTTAGGGTTTCCCGTCGCGCAAGAACCACTTTTTGAAATGCGCCGTTTTGTATTTCAGAAACCGCCTTAGCTACCAGATGTTCAAAATCTTCTTTTTGACTTGTATCAGTCGCGATCGATTTTGATTGATGATCTCTTGAATCTGCGGTGCTTTGGACAATATCGCAATGATTGCTGTCGAGAAATACTGCACGATTGCCATGGAAGGAATGAAAAATAAAACCTTTGCGGCCAAATGAAAATTCCTCCGTACGATTTTCATATTGGAAAACACCGACCAAAATGCCGGATCCTGGTTTGCAATAAATCACAAAAGGCCGTTTTTCTGCATGATGCAGCAACATTCTTTTTAATATGTCCTCCTGGGTAATCATTATTTTTTGCGGGGTAGAACGATATTGGTCAGCTTGCAGATCGAAACAAGCTGGTCTTCCTCATCTGTTATCCTGATTTCCCAAAGATGGAGCGTACGTCCTTTATGGATGATGCGCGCCGTGCCATAAACAACGCCTTCACGCTTGGCCTTCAGATGATTTGCTGAAAGCTCAATTCCGCGCACTTCCTCGGTCACCGCGTCGATAAACATAGATGAAGCGGCACTGCCCACACTTTCTGCCAATGCGGCCGACGCACCTCCGTGGAGCAATCCCATCGGTTGGTGAACACGCGGGTCAACGGGCATTTTCGCGGTCAGGAAATCGGAGCCTGCGTCGATATATTCGATTCCAAGCGTTTCCATCAGCGTATTCTTTACAAATCGGTTACACCTTAAGAGGATTTCTTCGCGTGATTGCATCATAAAATTTTAGAAGTCAAAGATACATGTCCTTATGCTTTATACGAAAATCATGTCAGGAAACGTTTACAATCGTTTACAAACATTTAACAGATTGCAGGTAAGAAATTAATAGCTATTTTTATCCAAAATTCAGTCAACATGCGCCATTGTCCCTTCTTTTTGTTTGCCATTTTCCTGATCTCCCTTTCTTCATGCCGCAAGGATTTCGAGTTTGAGCCAAGTACCGGAAACCTTGAATTTTCAAAGGATACAGTTTATCTTGATACGGTATTTACGGATATCGGCTC
>CBDUBP010000247.1:0-3912 GCA_965365415.1 uncultured bacterium
TGAAGAAACCGGCGGAAAGATCGATCTTGATAAACTTCCTGTCGGCGATCCTACCCTATCCGCAAAGGAAATCATTGGCAATGAATCGCAGGAGCGAATGGGTCTGGTAATAGGAAAAAACGATATGGATGTCCTTCAGCGAATTGCCGACCGTGAACGTGCGCCGATGTACGATGTCGGTGAAATAACCGCAAACGAAAGATTCACATTCCAGTCTGAATCCAATGGTATCAAACCAATGGATTTCGCTCTTGAAGAAATGTTTGGAAGTTCGCCAAAAACGGTGATGAATGATCGGCGGGTTAAACCAGAATACAAACCACTTGAATATTCGGTCGATTACTTTGAAAATTACCTGAATCAGGTGCTGCAGCTCGAAGCCGTTGCGTGCAAGGATTGGCTTACGAATAAAGTCGACCGTTGTGTCGGAGGCCGTGTCGCCAAACAGCAATGCTGCGGCCCGATTCAGCTGCCATTGAATAACGCTGGAGTGATGGCGCTCGATTATAACGGAATTGAAGGCATTGCAACATCCATAGGACATTCTCCAATCAGTGCGCTGCTTGATCCTGCCGCCGGAAGCCGGAATGCAATCGCAGAAGCGCTGACAAATATTATATGGGCACCGGTCAAGAACGGCATCAGCGGGATCTCGCTGTCGGCAAACTGGATGTGGCCATGTAAAAACGAAGGTGAGGATGCACGGCTTTACGATGCAGTAAAAGCGTGTTCCGATTTTGCGATCAGCCTTGGAATCAACATTCCAACCGGAAAGGATTCACTATCGATGAAACAAAAATATCCTGATCGCGATGTTCTCGCACCGGGAACCGTTATCATATCGGCGGCAGCAAATTGTGTCGATATCAAAAAAGTCATCGAACCGGTACTTCAAAAAGATGGTGGCGACATCTATTATATCAATATTTCGGGAAGCAGCCACGAACTCGGAGGTTCTTCATTCAGCCAGATACGCAACGCCATTGGTGACAAAACCCCTGATGTTTCGGATGCCGTATCGTTCAAGAATACGTTTAATATAATTCAGGACCTGATCCTGTCCGGAAAAGTCCATGCAGGGCACGATATCGGAAGTGGCGGACTGATCACGACAATTCTCGAAATGTGTTTTGCAGATAATGATCTGGGAGCCGACATCGATCTTTCAGGTATTGGTGAAACAGATTCGATCAGGCTGCTGTTCTCGGAAAATGCGGGAATTGTATTCCAGGCTGATCCATCGGTGGAAAGTATGTTCACAAACAGCGGTATCGAATGCCATCGAATTGGAAAGGTCAGAACAAGCGGGAACGTAACTATAATAAATCACGGGCAGCGGTTTGAGCTGAATGTGGCCGATCTTAGAAAAACCTGGTTCAGGACTTCTTACCTGCTCGACCGCAAGCAGTCAGGTGAACAAAAAGCCCTCGAACGTTTTGAGAATTTTTCACAACAGGAATTGAAGTATGAGTTCCCAAATCATTTCGACGGACGAAAACCTGCCCGCGATTCGATTAATGTCCGCCCAAAAGCAGCCATCATCCGCGAAAAAGGCAGCAATTCGGAACGTGAAATGGCCAACGCGATGTATCTGGCTGGGTTTGAGGTCAAGGATGTCCATATGACCGATTTGATTTCCGGGCGGGAAACCCTTGAAGACATCTCTTTCATCGGCGCGGTCGGTGGATTTTCAAATTCAGATGTTCTGGGTTCGGCGAAAGGCTGGGCCGGCGCATTCCTTTACAATGAAAAAGCGAAGCGCGCGCTCGACAATTTTTTCAAACGAGAGGATACGTTGTCGGTTGGCATCTGCAACGGCTGCCAGCTTTTCATGGAATTGGAAGTCATTAATCCGGATCATGAAGTCCATGGAAAAATGAAGCGCAATCAATCGGCGAAACATGAAAGCGGATTTACGTCGGTGGTGATCGGGGACAACAATTCGGTCATGCTTAAATCGCTTGCAGGAACAAAACTCGGCGTCTGGATTTCCCATGGCGAGGGCCGATTTGATTTGCCATATGATGAGTCGCGGTATGACATTGTTGCGAAATATGCGTATGATGGTTATCCGGCAAACCCGAACGGTTCGCATTTCGACATTGCGATGATGTGCGATTCAACCGGAAGGCATCTGGTAACGATGCCGCATATCGAAAGGTCGACATTCCCATGGAACTGGGCCTATTATCCGAAAGACCGGAATGATGAGGTTTCGCCGTGGCTTGAGGCATTTGTAAATGCGAGAAAGTGGATTGAAGAAAATTCCAAATCCTGAAGCTTTTAAAAAAAAGGGAAACTAAAATTCGCATGTGAGCGGTTCACCGTGCGAATTTCAATTCCCGATAAACTAAATTTTTGATTAGGGATTCAGACTTACAGACGTGAGCGTGAGGGATGGAAGCAAGCTACCGTGTAGCGCGTACAGCCCGGCCGCGGAGTACAACGCAGCGGCACGCCCCAAAGATCAATATTTGTCAGTAGAATCGCGGTCGGTATATGACTTCAAAAATTCACCTTTTGGAGTGCCGTGGTCAAATGAACTGAAGATCACAGGAAATGCAGCCTTTTTACGTGCGGCGTCATTTTCCCAGCCTTCGTATTCGATCCTGTACAGCGCCGAATACATCTGCGCGCGGCCGATTCCGTGATAGCAATGGATCAAGACCGGATAATTATCCTTATTATCCATGACAGCATAGAATTTCTTAAGCGTTTCTTCACTTGGAACCTGCTGCGAAGGAATATTATAGTAGTTCAGATTTGGGATATTTTCCGCAGCTTTCTGTTCTGCCAGGATTTCCTTAGGCTTTTCGGGATTATTAATCGTGTCGACCGTAATTGGCCCACGCAGGTCGATTATGGATTTGATTTTGTATTTTTCGACAAAGCCGGCGATCTCATCGGGCGGAATAACGCCTGATTTATAGACTTTCCCTTCGCTGATTTCCATAAAACGATAATTGAAATAGACGTCGTAAATTTTGTAAGCGCCGAGTATGACAGCTACGATCGCGACAACGAGAAGGACTTTTTTCTTTGTACTCATTTATGTTCTGAAGTTAATTTTTTATCGATGATTCGATTCATGTAATCCTGTACAAACGCTTTACACCGCGTTTCGATTGCATCCATCTCCGAATTTCTTTGGGCGATTAGATTATTTTTAAGGTCCTTATCGTTTTTTGCGTAAAATCCGGTGGCCTTTTTTCCGTCGAAAGTGCAAATGTAATTCCCGCTGAGGTATTGATACGAATTCGACGCGTATTTTATCACAAATGGCTTGACGATCGTATCGCCGACAAGGCTTCGGCCCCAGCTTCGGAACGGCTTTTTATATCCGATCATGTCGAGAAGCGTCGGATAAATGTCGATCTGTTGCGCGTAATCGTTATTGACGCCCACGTATTTCCCGTCAGGTTTGTAAAATAGTATCGGAACCGTATTCTTGTTCATTTCCTTTTTGTATTCATCATAGAAAATCGTGTTTCCGTGATCGGCTACAAGTACGAAAATAGTGTTGCCAAACCACGGCTGCTTTTTGGCCGATTCAAAAAATTTTTTCAGCGCATAATCTGTGTAACCAATGGTCTGATGGATGTTGACATCCCCTTTCGGAAATTTCCCCTTGTATTTTTTTGGAACGACGTACGGCTCATGTGACGAGACTGTAAACATGGTGGCCATGAAAGGCTGTTTGTGTTTTGTCAGCTCGCGGTTGAAATATTGAAAGAACGGCTCGTCCCAGATTCCCCAGACACCGTCGAAATCCGAATCGTTCCGGTATTCGGTCTTCCCATAGTATTTATCATATCCGAGGATGTTGCCAAATCCGAGGAATCCCATCGACCCGTTTGGCGCGCCGTGAAAGAACGATGTATTGTAGCCGATCGATTCGAGTGTCGACACAAG
>CBDUBP010000248.1:0-3910 GCA_965365415.1 uncultured bacterium
TACAGTTTTCATAAGGAACAGGTGTCGGTTGAACGCTTCCCGTCCGTCAATATTCGCTATAAAAAAGCTGGTCATCAACCTCCATTTTGCGGATATGCCGCGCTGGAATATCACTCATCAGAATTGGATTATGTCCGCTGAAATAAAACTTCGCCTTTTTGCCGAGCACTTGTTTCTGAAGATCGGCCAAAGTGAATTTTTTATCGAGTCCGCGATTGATATAGAATAGCGATTGATTTCCTTCTATCCTAAATATCGCATCACTGGCGCCGCCTTCCGAGATTTCAGTGACAAAGCCCGTCATCGTGACACATTGCTCTTCGGGAATCTCGGTTGCTTTATATTCAAAAATCACGAAATATGCGAGCACGAGCGAAATTGCACTTGCGGCCGTAGTAATTAAAAGGAATAATATTTTTCTAATGGATTTCACCGACATTGAGGTTGTTTGGCTGAGCTTCGATTCGTTCAAGCTTCAAGATGTTTCGATGGCACCAATACAGTAAAACTAAACCGATGACGCCAAAGGAGCAATCTATCAGTTGCCAGTAGAAAGGAATCCCTCTGATCGGGCCCGCAATAAGCGCGAGTGGAAAAACCATCAGGCACGAAATCATGCCGAATTGTATCACCCAGATATTCCGTACCGGATCTTTTAATGGCCCGATAAAGACCACCGCGATAACTAAGTGTGCAAACGCAAGCCAATCAGTTCCATAACTCAGAAATGGAAAATTCTCATTCGTAGATCTGACTGCGAGATACACCTCGTTGATCCACGTTTGAAAATAATCGGGAAATGATGATATATTCTGATTGAGGACAGCCAGTTCGGTTTCGATCGGGAACGCGGTTACCCCGCTTAAGATCAAAGCAATCATAAAAAATATGATCAGATTACGGATCCGCCTGCGCAGTTTGATTTCAGTTTCTGCCATTAGTTAAAATTAAAAACTACTCTTTATGAACATCCCTGAATTTGAGCATATCAACAAGCCGCTGTTCCTTTTCATTGTCAAACCCGCATGAAGTCTTGAATTCTTTAGGATTTTCATAGGTTCCGAACAGCATGTCCCACCAAACGATGTCGCCGTAATTGTTCGTGTGCTTGTCGTATTCGTGGTGGATTCGATGCATTTCCGGCCTTTGGAAAATGTAACCGATCCATTTTGGCGTTTTGACATTCGTATGGTAAAAAAATTCGCCCAGCGCCGTAAACAATGTGTAGATCGCACCTGCTTCAACGCTTAATCCGAGAAGTGAAAAAACCAAAAGGCTTCCGATCATTGAATTGACCGTCATTTCAAGCGGATGTTTGTAAAATGAAGTGATCACTTCAATTCGCTGCGGACTGTGATGTATCTGATGAAAATGCGTCCACAAAAAATCGATCGTATGCCGCCAGCGATGCCACCAGTAAAAAATGAATGTGGCAATGAAATAGGCAATGAATCCTCCGAGATATGGATTCACATGATCGGACAATCTGAAAACCGAGTACTCCGAAAACCACCTTTCCCAGGTTACGCCGGCCAAAGTCACAACGCCGAGCTGCACAAAATTAACAGCGAGGACACGAATTGTCCAGGTTGGAACATCAGGAAGCTTCCATCCCGGAATCATTCGCTCCAAAATGAAGCAGAACGCAAAAACAATAAATATTACTGTTAGCATGTTTGGTATTATTTCAGGACGATTTTCGGCAATTCGGCTGAGATCATTTCGTTGATGACCTTTGTCCGATTGTCTGCAAGGCTTTTGATGAAAGCAGCAATCCCATCATCGTAAGCCCTTTTCGAATAAGAATAGATCAGCAAAGCTTTTTTACCTTTTGATAACTCAATCTGACTGTAGCGGTACACGAGGAATTCAGCCACAGTTGGCTTTCCATCCTGTTCGAGGCTCAAAACACAGTCGATGATCTGTTCCTTGCCATCAGGACTTTTCGCTACACCGTAACTGCAAAGTTTATCGGTCTTTTTGCGCGCGGAGAGTTCTTTCAGCTTTTGATCGACTGCAGCATCAACCGGCACTTCAAAAGTAAAGACATTGATCGTAAGCATCTGATTGAACCGCTCAAGCGTTTCGCCTTTCGGAAGATATTCCTGCACGTAATAGTTCTCGTGAGGCTTATCAGACCAGACAAATCCATACGATTCACCACTGAATTTTATCGGACCTTTTTGCCCAATGCGATCAATGGGATCTGTCGACGTGAAAATCGATATCAGTAATAGCAGCGTGAATTTCATAAAATCGGATTATTGATAAAGCATTGAATCTGACGCCCGAAATTTTTCTAAAGAAACGAAATTTTTCATTTGGATTTAAACAGCTTATTTCCAATGCTTTTAATGCAGTAAATGCCGCATCCGATCTCAAGCAGTGATCAGCAGTCTCAAACAGGCCGACGCTCGCAAACGATCAATTCATTTGAAAAACAAGCAGTGTCGCCGATTTTCCTCCGGTTTCATTGGTGATGATCATTGTGCCATCGGCAAGGAAAGTAATACCTTCGGCTTTGGGAAACATCGCACGACTTAGCGGTTCCATGTGTTTTATCTTGCCGTTACGGTCCATCACGAGCAGCAAGTTCTCTTCGGCCGACAAGACATAAATGTCGTCGCTAAGTGGATGGATCGCTACGCTTGATGGGCGGAAATTAAAGGCCTTCTTCTCCCCTTTTTTGTTAAGGATGTTCTGCTCAATATTAAAATCAGCAGCTCTTGATGAAATGTCGTCCACATTAAGGATGTACGCGGGTTTGTCGGCAAGTTTCCTGGATGCCAGGTCGAAAGAATAAATGAACCGTTCGGATTTCCGGTCATGGTTCCGCGGTTTGCTTTTCGCCGCGATCAAAAGCCTGTTGTGCTTCGGATCATGGCAAAGGCCTTCGTTATTCGCCGTTGTAACCGGTAAATTATGATGGATTATCGATTTCTGGTCGCGCGGAAAATTGTTCCATTCGGTCAGGCGGCCATCGCTTCGGAGAATGTAAAGTGTGCTGCCTGCAGATGTCAGGCCTTCAAAATCGCCAATACTGTCGAAATGGTGCTCTGAAACAATTTTACCATTCTTAAAATCATAAATGAAAGCAGTCCCGATCTCGTCCTGTACACAGGCAACCTGCGTCGGACTGAGGTCGGTAAGCCCCGAAACTTCATTGAGAATTGGTGGAAGCTGGTAACTGATGACAGGTTTAGTAAGATTGTATTTAAAATTTGACTGAGCGGCGCACGTGAGGCTGAATAGCAGGAAAATTAGAATGGGAAATCTCATAACTTAATATTGTCTGTTTTTTTGATGTTTACTTCTTCACTGACTTTGTCCTGTTTACACAAAACGTCAAAACAAGATACGCAATAAATGCCTGGAAAACCGCAAAATTGTTTTCTTGCGGAAGGTTCGGCACCTGTCGATATGTGGATCAATTCCGAGATGAAACCGCCTGCCAAAGCGCTGAGCAATATCCGAACCCACAATTTTCGTAAGCTTTGCAAATGCTGTCAGTTTATTGTCGCGGTAAAGATCGTATCCTTCAAAATATCATCCTTACCATATTCATAGATAGATGTTCTGTATTTCATAGTGAAAGTGTTTTCGAATACCGACATTTGTCCATCTTCGAATTCGTGATAATCCTCACTAACTTTGATATCGCAAAGCTTTTTCTCGAAAAGGAAATATCTTTCTGCAACTTCATATTGGTCGGGAACTTTCATCGGACTGCTGAATTTTCGGTACAGCAAAAGACTATCGGATTCATTTACAGGTGTCTTTGGAAACAGCGCCAAGGCCATCATATAAACCACGAATAATCCGGCCAGGCCAAAAAACAGGCTGAACAAAGCGACGAATGGCGGCAGAATGTACAATGTAAAATACAATTTCCATTTTTGGAATGGTCTCT
>CBDUBP010000249.1:0-3804 GCA_965365415.1 uncultured bacterium
GATAAGGATGTGCGTTCGCTGATGAGCGTCGAACCCACAAGCGAATGGTACGAGACGTCACATCACGAACTCGGCCACATTTATTATTACATTTCTTATGCGCGGCCCGAAGTTCCGGTCGTGCTTCGTGAAGGGGCGAACCGTGCATACCATGAAGCGATCGGAAGCCTGATGGGAATGGCCGCGATGCAGAAACCCTTTCTTGAAAACCTCAAACTGATCCCTGCCGATACAAAGACCGACGATATGCAGGCGCTGCTCAAGGAAGCGCTCAATTATGTGGTTTTCATTCCGTTCAGCACCGGAACGATGAGCTTTTTTGAGCATGATCTTTATGCGAAGAACCTTCCGCCTGATCAATTCAACAAAAGATGGTGGGAACTTGCAGCCCAATTTCAGGGGATCGCACCGCCAACCGCTCGCGGCGAACAATACTGCGATGCAGCTACAAAGACACACATCAATGACGATGCAGCGCAATATTATGATTACGCGTTGTCCTTCGTTTTGCTGTTCCAACTCCATGACCACATTGCAAAAAATATCCTCAAACAGGATCCGCATGCGACGAATTATTACGGCAATAAAGAAGTCGGCAAATTCATTTCTGAAATCATGAAGCCCGGAGCAAGTGCCGACTGGAGGAAAATGCTCCGCGAGAAAACAGGTTCCGACCTCAGCGCCAAGGCGATGGTTGATTATTTTGCGCCGCTGATGGATTATTTGAAAAAACAGAATGAAGGTAGAAAAAATACGCTGCAGCCAATAAAATGATAAAACAAGCCTGTAAAATATTGATGCTGTTTGTTTTGCTGACAGGGTTTTCTACCACTCCGGCCGTGCGCGGGATCGACTTTTATAAAGGATCGTGGAAACAGGCGCTGGCCGAATCGAAAAGAACGGGGAAGCCTGTATTTGTAGACGTCTACGCGACATGGTGCGGACCTTGCAAAAAATTAAAGGCAAGTTTTCGCGATAAGCAGGTCGGAGAATACTATAACCGGAATTTTATCAATGTGCGCGTCGACGGTGAAACCAGCGACGGTGCCGAACTGATGCATCGTTACGGCGTCCGGTCCTACCCGACCTTGCTGATCCTCGACGGGAATGGCCGGCAGCTTGCGCGGACGTCCGGATTTATGAAACCGCATATTTTGATCAACTTTGGAAGGCGTGTCATTCCGTGATCAGGGTTTTATGCTGTGCAGTTTCTGCCTGTTCCTGATAAAAAGGAATTTGAACAGTTCGCTGATCGCATAATAATTTTTCCCATCAGAGGTTGCAATCCCTTCAATTTGGGTAAAACATTTCCGGATCTTTATCTTGCGGATATTGCCTTCGAAAAAACGAGTCCCGCTGAATTTCGTAAATTCGAGAAGATGTGGCTTTATCCATCGATTGTAGCCACAAAGAACCAGTTTCCCGCTTTGATATGTCGCGCCTGTTACGGCAACCTTCGAATTTAATGTACTGACGTACTTTGCCTGATGCATTCCGGGTCGGGCCGGCACTGAAAATATCCGCGTCCGCCGTTTGTTTTTCCATTCTTTTGTAAACAGATAGATCGAATCCGAGATGACGACCATGGCTTCACAATCGGGATTGTCGCGCGTTTCCCATGTGAAGCGGATCAGGTCGGTTTTAGGATTTCCCGTAAGTAATGATTGCTTGTCGATCCGGATGATCTGCAGCGTATCACGCGCGGCGAAGTTGTTCCCGAAATCCCCGATGTAAAAATTGAGGCTGTCCTGTGAAAGTTCCTCCCAATCGGTATTTCTAACATTTGGAATCGGGTATTCGGCCAATATCCCGCCTGTATCCATATCGAGGGCAAACAATGATGCAAATCCGCTGTCGTTGTGCGTCCAAAGTTTCCCATCCCAGAATGTGAGTCCGGAGCCTTCGGGAATTCTGTCGTCGACTTCAATAGATCTTTCGACTTTGATTTTGGCGCAATCGATTTTCTGCGCGGTCAGGGCACTGGTGATTCCGAAAAGTGTTAAAATGATGATGGTAATTCTCACGGAAAAACTTTAAATTTACTCTAAACAGCAGTCGATGAATAAAACTTCGCATTTTGTGATCATGTTGATCCTCACGACGATCGTCACCTCGGCAATTGCCATTCGCGAATCGATCTACGACCCGTCAGACCAGCCTATATTACGGCTAATTTTCGACAGCGTCATGCTCTTTGCAGTTTTATTTGCCGCCATATATGTGCTCTATGTCATCGGATGGATCTTGGTCAGGCTGCTACGATTTGGCTTTTATCCGTTGAAAAATAAATAGAACCGGTCAAATAAAACCAACATGAGGAACATTTCCCTGTACCGGCTAAACGGACTTTTGCTTCTTTTGATATTGACGACAGTCATCCTGTATTTTGGAAAATCATTCCTGATCCCATTATTCTTCGGCATACTTACAGGGATGCTGCTGCTACCGGTTTGCAACAAGCTTGAAAAATGGGGAATGAGCAGAATCTGGTCGACACTTACAGGTGTACTCATCATCATCATTTTCGTCGGTATGCTGATTGGCATCATTGCCGCACAAGGCACGAGCCTGGCCGAGGACTGGCCGCAAATGCAGCAAAAAGCTGCTAAGATCGCAGCCGAGGTCCAGCAATGGATCGATATCAATTACGGTATCACACCAAAAGAACAGGAATCGTATGTAGAAAAAGGCATGGACAGGATGTCGAAGTCGGGCAGCCAATTCGTGAGCGGGATCTTTTCAGGGCTCATGGGGTTGATTACCGGATTTGTCCTTGTGCTTCTCTATTTCTTTTTCCTGATGTGGAAGCGCGAGAAATATCAGGAATTCATATTGAAACTGGTGAAAGACGAAAACCGCAAGGAAGTTAAAAGGGAATTGGACCAGATCGCAAAGGTCGCATCGCAATACCTCGTTGGCAGGCTCATATCGATGGGATTTCTCGCTGTATTTTATATGATCGGATTTTCAATCGTAGGCTTGCCAAATGGCTTGCTGATCGCTCTTGTGGCGGTAATCCCGACAATTGTTCCGTACGTCGGTGCCTTTATCGGCGGATTTTTTCCCCTGGCGATATGATCCTGCCGGTCGCGATCATATTGGTGGCCGCGCAGGCCATCGACAACAACATCATCGAACCTCTCGCTGAAGGGGAAAGCCTTCACATCAGTCCAATCTTTACCATTGTGGCCATTGTCCTCGGAGAATGGCTTTGGGGCGTTGCGGGGATGATCCTGTTCATTCCGATGTTTGCCATCCTAAAGATCATCTGCGATCATATTCCGGCCCTGCACCCGTTCAGTTATCTTTTGAACAATGAGATGCATGAACCGCAGTGGATGAAAAAAATCAAAGATTTGTTTAAAAAGAAAAAATCCTGATTTCTCAGGATTTGCTTTCCAGTTTAGTCGACTTGCCGACTGTCAGGTAAATAATGTTATTGGGGTAAATGAATTCGATCCTTGTTTTTGCCTTATTGATCTTCATTTCTATCTGCCCTTTGTCGTTTTCGAGGATGTAAACCGTTTGGTCAGGTTCGAATTCCGATGCGTTTGCACTGACGATCTTATATTTCAGCTTCATGTCGGTAAAGAAGAATGTCAGATTCTTTTTCGTCTCGTCGAGAAACACCCACGAATATTCATTTCCGGTAATATCGCATTGACCTTTTTTGAAAGGCAGTTCATCCACGCAATATTTCTGGACGTTGAACACTTGTTCCTGGGCAAATGAGCTGTAGGAAATCAGCAGCATAAAGATCAATTTTTTCATGGCAAATTATATTTGGCGGCGGGCTTTGCAACT
>CBDUBP010000250.1:0-3785 GCA_965365415.1 uncultured bacterium
CCCATCGTTCATCCATCGCTGGTGCGCAGGCACACCGATATAATCGAAGATCGAGGTACGCGATCGCTTCCCGAACCCGGCATCCTCATTGCCGGCCTCACCGACTTCCTGTCCGAAGTACACCATAACCGGACCTGTTGATATCGTTGCCGAAACCACCATCAAAGGGAATCCGTTTGGACCGCTGCCTGCAAATTCAGGACTTGCCACACGCTGCTCGTCGTGGTTGTCGAGGAAATGAAGCATGTGCGGATCGATGTCTGCGAGCCCGCTTTGAATTTTCGCAATATCATCAGGCGAAGCTTTTCCATGGATGATGTCCTTCAGCTTATCATACAGCTCGACCTTGTCATACAAATAATCCATTTTACCAAGCTTGATGTAATTGCGGTATTCTTTAGGATTGTACACCTCGGCAAGCAGGAACGCATCGGGGTTCTTCATTTTGATGGCCGAATTCATATAGCTCCAAAATTCGACCGGAACCATTTCGGCCATGTCATACCTGAAACCGTCGACACCTTTATCGATCCAGTACAAGGCAATATCCCGGAATTTTTTCCAGGAGTCAGGCACATCTTTATTCTTCCAGAATTTATGATGGTCGGCAACTCCTTTCTTCTCGAATCCGGTGGGTAACGACGGGAAATCTTTCGTGCCGTCGGGACGGATGCCGTAATTAATTTTGACGGTTTCATACCAATCGTTGATGTCGGGTTTTGCGAGGCGAGATCCGTTGCCTGTCCATTTCGCAGGATTTTCATCGAATTTTCCATCGATCAACGGATGCTTCTCACCTCCCAGAGGATTGTAATCAGGAGACGTCGGCACCTGAAATGGCTGTCCCGGAATATAATAGAAGTTGTTATCGCGCTTGTATTCTACCGATGTGTCGTCTTCTGCACCGAAATCGGTAACGCCTTTCGGATTGGATTTTCCCTCGTAACGCCGTGCAATATGGTTTGGGACGATGTCGATGATGAGTTTTAAACCGTTCTTGTGTGTTCGATCGATAAGAGCCTCGAATTCCTGCAGTCGTTTTGAAGGATCGACAGCCAGATCCGGATTGACGTTATAATAATCTTTTACTGCATAAGGCGATCCTGCGCGGCCTTTTACGACTTCCGGATCATCGTTTGAAATTCCGATCGATATATAGTCGTTCACCAATGCATGATGCGGAACGCCGGTATACCAAATGTGTGTCACGCCGAGCGATCTAATTTCCTGCAGGGCTTTGTCGGTGAAATCATTGAATTTGCCGACGCCGTTCTCTTCGATCGTTCCCCATGGCTTGTTGGTTGTTTTGGTATTGCCGAACAGTCGTGTAAAAACCTGGTAAACGACCTTCTTTCCGCCGTTCTGCGGATTCTTATCAGCTGAAGGCTTGGCGTTTTGGGCATCCATTGCCAAAGTCAGGCAAAATGCAAGTGCGATGGTGATATTTCTTTTCATGAATGATAACAAGAAGCACAAATATAGAGATTCACGGATGTTTTCAGCCCGCCAATTTCTTCTTAATTTAACGGTGCATTGGCATGAATTACATAAATTTGCGGAAAATTGCTTCGTTGAGAAATCTTCTCTTTTTCACTACTTTGTTCGCTTTACTGCTTCCCGTATTTCTGACTGCCCAGGAGCAAAAGAAAATATTCGTCGAATATGCCGATAATTTTGACCGCAACGAGAATGAGATCCCGGGCGCGATACTGCTTTCGGGTAATGTACGCATCCGACATGAAGGCATGCTTATGTATTGCAACAAGGCGTACTATTTCCAGAATGAAAATTATCTGAAAGCATTTGGTGACGTCCGCATGGTCCAGGGCGACACGCTGTTTCTCAACAGCCGGTATGCCGAGTATAACGGAAATGTCAAACAGGCGTTTGCGACAGGAAACGTCAGCATGAGATCGCCGGATATGACCCTGGTGACCGATACGATAAATTTCGACCGCAATATCCAGCAGGCTTATTACGACACTAACGGAACGATCACAAACAAAGACAATACGCTTCGGAGCAAATCGGGACGCTATTTTGTCAACGAAAAGAAGTATGTTTTCCGTACAGCCGTGACGATCACGAATCCGAAGTACGTCATCAAATCCAATCACCTCGATTATTACAACAATTCCGGCCACGCCTATTTGTTTGGTCCGTCAACGATCACAAGCAAGTCGAATTATATTTATACGGAAAAAGGATTTTACGATACGAAGAAGAATTTTGCGCATTTCCTGAGGCGGTCATACATTCGATATAACGACAGGCTGATCGAAGGCGACAGTTTGTATTACGACAGAAACCGGGAATTTGCATCGGCGACGAACAATGTGAAGATCACCGATTCGATCAACAAAGGCCTCGTGAAAGGTCATTATGCTGAAGTATACCGGAACAAAGATTCGATGTTCGTCACAAGGCGGGCAGTTGCGATCAACTTATTGGAAAACGACTCGGTTTACATTCATGGAAAGCGCCTGCTTGTGACGGGTAAGCCTGAAAACAGGATCATCCGCGCCTATAATAATGTTCGCTTCTTCAAAACCGATCTGAGTGGCAAATGCGATTCGATCCATTCCGATGAAAAGACAGGCCTGACGAAACTGATAAGGAATCCGATCCTTTGGAATTTCGAGAACCAGATGACCGGCGATGTCATGCATTTGATTGCCGATACAAAAACCGAAAAGCTCGATTCGCTGAAGGTCCTGAACAACGCGTTCCTGGTATCGAAAGATACGATCGGCACCGGATTCAACCAGGTGAAAGGTCAGAATTTGTACGGAAAATTCAGGGATAATCAATTGTATGATGTCGATATCGTCAAAAACACGGAAGTCGTTTATTATATGAGAAACGACAAAAATGAACTAATCGGCATCAACAAGAATGTCAGCAGCAAGATCAACATGACGCTCGATAAGAGCAATATCGATACGATCACATTCTATAAAACTGTCGACGGAGACATCTATCCCGAAAAAGACCTTCCCGAAAACGCCCGGAAATTACGCGGTTTCATCTGGCGTGGCGATGAGCGCATCAAGTCGAAAGACGACATCTTCCCGCCCGAAGAAAACGAAATGCACGAAAAGATCGTCAAAGAAAGCAAATCCGAACTTTCAAAGGAAAACGTACCAATGGAAATCCGCAAGGAAACATTGGAATACGATAAGAATAATAAATAGATGATTTGTTAATTTGTTTATGCGATTATCTGATTTCGAATAAACAAATCCTCAAATAAACGCATGAACGACTTTATAAGATATCAGGCGCAGACGAGCCATCATCCGCTCGGGATGGATGTTTCGCACGCCAAAGGAAGTTACATTTACGATACATCGGGCAAAAAATACCTTGATTTTGTTGCGGGAGTTTCCGCGGTATCGGTGGGTCATGGAAATAAGCGCGTCAACGAAGCTATCGTGACGCAACTCGAACGGTATTCCCACGTCATGGTATATGGGGAATATTCACAAAGCCCGGCAGTCGAATATTGCAAATTGCTGGCATCGCTGCTACCCAAACCGCTCGATAAAACATATTTGGTCAATTCGGGGACTGAAGCCACGGAAGGCGCACTAAAGCTGGCGCGCCGCGTGACCGGAAGGAGCAAACTGGTATCATGCCACAACGCCTATCACGGCAATACGATGGGATCGATGAGCGTTATGGGTTATGAGGAACGAAAGCGGAGTTTCAGGCCGCTGGTTCCCGATGTCGATTTTATCACATTCAATAATCAAGCTGATCTGGAAAAGATCGACGGCACGACA
>CBDUBP010000251.1:0-3782 GCA_965365415.1 uncultured bacterium
GAACTCGGCGTTGGTGTTTTCATCGCGGATGATGGCATGACGGTGCGAGAAAGTTCCGCGTTCGACATCCTGTCCTGAAACCCGAACGCTGTAACCTTCCGTGAGCAGCGATCCGTAGGCAAGCAATTCGCCCATCGCCCAATCGAGCTTGTCCGATTCGAACATCGTGCGGCGATCGTTGATCAGTTTTTGGATTTTGCTGATGAATTTCTTATCGGATGGAAGTTCGGAAATCACTTTTGCGATCTGTCCAAGCTTTTCCGTCGGGAACTTTGTATCGATTTCAGCCAGCATGTCTTCCTGCCCCGCCTGCTTAAACCCATCCCACTCATTTTGCATGAACGGCGTAATGATCGTCAAATCTTTTTTGCGCGATGCCTCAAGATTTTCCTCAAGTACACTTTTATATTTCTCTTCGAGTGACTTCACATATGAGCTATCGATCACACCTTCGGCGATCAATTTTTCAGCGTAGATATCACGCGGATTCTTGTGTTTTGCAATGATCTTATAAAGAACAGGCTGTGTAAACCGTGGTTCATCTCCTTCGTTGTGGCCGTACTTCCTGTATCCGAGAAGGTCGATAAAGACGTCGCGGCCAAACTCCATCCTGAAATCAAGCGCGAAAAGCATCGCGTGAACCACCGCTTCGGTATCATCGGCATTGACATGCAGCACGGGCGACAATGTCACTTTCGCGATATCGGTCGCATACGTCGATGTACGTGCATCAAGATAATTGGTTGTAAATCCAACCTGGTTGTTGATCACGATATGGATTGTCCCACCGGTTTTATATCCGTCAAGTCCGGCCATTTGGATGATCTCATAAACGATTCCCTGTCCAGCAATGGCGGCATCACCATGAACGGCAATCGGTAAAACTTTCGAAAAATCGTCCGGGAAATACCGATCCTGTTTTGCACGAGTGATTCCCTCGATCACGGCGCCGACAGTTTCAAGGTGCGACGGGTTCGGTGCCAGGTTGATGTTGATGTTCTTGCCCGATTTTGTTTTACGGTCTGATGTGAGTCCGAGGTGGTATTTCACATCACCGTCGAACAATGCATCGTCATCATAATCTTTTCCGTCAAATTCAGAAAAAATATCCTGTGTCGGCTTGCCAAAAATATTCGCAAGTACGTTGAGGCGGCCGCGGTGTGCCATTCCCATGACAAACTGCTCCACGCCTTTTTCGGCTGCGCGATCGATCAATGCATCAAGGCCGGGAATGATCGACTCTCCGCCTTCGAGCGAGAAACGTTTCTGGCCGACGTATTTTGTATGCAGGAAGTTTTCGAAAGAAACTGCCTGGTTGAGTTTTTCAAGAATGTATTTCTTTTCATCAGCCGAGAATTTCGGCATGTTGTCATTGTACCCGATCTTATCCTGGATCCATTGGATCACTTCCGGCTGGCGGATATACATGTATTCGACACCGATTGACCGGCAGTAAATGTTTTTCAGATGACCGAGAATCTCTTCGAGAGTACATGGCGCGAGCTTCATTACTTTTGCCGCATCGAAAACAGTACTCAAATCGGCTTTTGAGAGGCCATAGTTCTCAAGATCCAGAGTTGGCTTATATGTACGCCTGTCACGGACCGGATTGGTACGCGTGAAAAGGTGTCCGCGCGTGCGGTAATCGTCGATAAGTTTGAGGACGTTGAATTCTTTTTGGAGATTATCGGAAACATGCGAACAGTCTCCATTAACCACTTGGCTTACAATCTGTTCAACTCGATCTTCATGACCGTTAAACGACTGTCCGAAATCGAAACCTTGAAAGAAACTTCTCCAACTCGGCTCAACGCTGTCGGGGTTTTCGAGGTACTGGTCGTAAAGGTCGGCGAAAAAATCGGTGTGGGCTGCGTTCAAAAAGGAAAACCTATCCATATGCGGAAAATCGGCGTTATTAAAATAGTCCCGCAAAAGTACGATAATTGATATAATTTCAGATTATTTTTAGATACTTTTATCGTTTGGATAACGTCACTGAAATGCTATGAAAAATTTTGCCGACAGCCTTTTCTGCAAGGCGGTTTTACTTGCACTTTTAAACTTTGTCAGCGGCCATTCGTACAGCCAGGAATCGAAGTCGTCCGACTTTTGGAGCCACGTCCAATTTGGCGGCGGACTCGGCCTCAGCATCGGGAACAGATATACCGATATAACGGTTGCGCCGGCGGCAATTTATAATTTCAATGAGTACGTCGGGCTGGGTGTCGGGCTTCAGGGAAGCTATGTCAAAGTCAAGGAAGAATACCAATCTTATATGTATGGAGGCAGCCTGATCGGGCTTTTTAATCCGATCGAACAAATCCAGTTATCGGCCGAACTTGAACAGCTTCGCGTCAATGCCGAACTGCTCGTCCCCGGTTTTGAAGATGTAGAAGATAATTTTTGGAATACGGCTTTATTTCTTGGAGCTGGATTTCGGTCGAACAACTTCACAGTCGGTTTCCGATATAATGTGCTTCACGATGATGACCGCCAGGTTTATTATCAGCCGTTTATGCCATTTGTGCGGGTATTTTTCTAGAACCGGTTTCGGAACCACACTTTTTGCCATTCCCTTTTTAAGATCAGGAACGAAACGTTCTCAGCCAGCATAAGCAGATCGGAACCATCGAGTTCCTTGATTTGCTTCTCAGAGACATCAATAATATATAACAGGTTCAGATATTCCCCAAACCGATATTGTATCAGGCGGTAGATTTTTTCGTGAAGCTGGATCTTGAGCTCATTTGACGTCGTACTTTTCGGAAAATCCACGGGTTCATTCGCCAGATTGAAGTCCTTGTTGATCTGTTCGAGCAATTGCTGATAGAGGTTTTCCCGTTCGGCTTCGTTGAGCAGTTGTTCGGTGGATGTTGGCGCAATGAACATGAGCAGTTGATTTGGGGATTTGGGATATGTTGATTTGTCGCCGGGAAATCAAATTTCCCTTTTCATCAGATAGTCGCCGATGAATTTTAGTTGTTCCTTTTTTTCGTCTGAGATGTCGATCCGATCCAGCGTATCATAAGCCATTTCCGTATATGTCGTGATCATTCCCAATGTAGCGTCCGCGGCACCGGTCTCTTCAAAAAGCTGTTTTGCCAACATTACTTTGTCTTCACCATTCGCCGAGAAGACTGATTTCAGCCGATTCGATTGCTCTCCATCGGAAAATCCCACCGCCTTTAAATAAAGATCTGTCTTTTTGTTTTCGATAATGTCGCCGCCTACCTGTTTCCCAAAAGTTTCAGGATTCCCAAATGCATCAAGATAATCGTCCTGGAGTTGGAATGCAATCCCGATCAGTTTGCCAAAATCATATATAAGTTCGCAATTCCTCTCGGAGGCACCGGCTACGATTGCCCCCATTTTCATTGCGGCACCGATCAGAACTGCAGTTTTGTGTTCGATCATTCTTAGATACTCGTCAACCGAAACATCGTCGCGGTTTTCAAAATCAACATCCCATTGCTGGCCCTCACAAACTTCAAGTGCCGTTTTGCTGAACAACTTTGCAAGTTCCCTGAATACTTCGGGTTCGTAACTTTCAAAAAGACGGTACGCAAGGATCAACATGGCATCACCCGACAAAATGCCCGCATTCAGATCCCATTTCTCGTGAACCGTCTGGTTCCCCCGTCGCAAAGGCGCATCGTCCATGATGTCGTCGTGGATCAGTGAAAAATTATGGAACATTTCAACTGCCATGGCCGCCGGCATCGCCTTTTGATAATCCGCTTCAAATATTTCGGCCGAGATCAGCGTCAGAACCGGACGAAGCC
>CBDUBP010000252.1:0-3770 GCA_965365415.1 uncultured bacterium
GGCTCGGTCGCGCCACACCCGTCGTTTGCAAGGTCGTGCTTTACGCTTCCGGTGATTGTGTTGTACGTGCCGCCCGGAACAAAGCTGCAATACGAGGCTACAAAGGTGTTATCTATTCCGAAACTCGTGAAGTAATTCTGCCAATATTCAACATCAGCCTCATCCGCACAAACCGAAAGGATATCATTAAAGTCGCCAAGCATTCCGATGTTAACGACAGATTGTGCGCCATTTTTAAGATTCAGATACTGAAGTTGTGGATTGTAAACTCCGATTTCAAACAAGATCGGATTACGGCTAAAATCAAGTCCGAGGATCGGATTATCGCCGCATTCAACACGATGAAGCATCGGAGCATTCGCAAAATTCAATTCGGTTATCTGGTTTGAGGAACAATACAATTCCTGCAGGCCGGACATGAACGTGAGGTCGATTTCAGTGAGGTCGTTTCCTTCGCAGTGCAATTCCTGTATCTGTGCACCGGAAACATTGATTGTCGTCATATTGTTGCCCGTACACGAGAACCAATTCATTGTTTTGCCGCTGATGTCGAGCGACGAAATATTATTGTCGTTGATGCTGAATGCTGCGAAATTGTCGGCATTGCCAAGATCTATGGATGTCAGCTGGTTATAATCGGCGTTAAAACCAGTCAGGTTGACCAATCCATCGAGATTGACGGTCGTAAGATCGTTTCCGACAACATTCAGGAATGTAAGGTTTGTAAACGCCTGTATTCCCGTAAGGTCGGAGATGTTCGCGCTTGTCAGGAACAACGTCGTCACTGTTAGTGCCTCCGACGTTTGGATCTCGTTGTCTCCATTGATATCGATCGGCGGAACGTGATCAAGCAATTCGTTCTTGAGGTTCGCGTCGGGGATATTTACGATTTGTGAATGTGCGCTGAGTGCAAAAAGCAATACAAATAGGAAGTAGAGTTTTTTCATAGCAACGGTTTTTATTACTAATTTATTAAAATGCTGATTTACTTATAGTTTGCAAAAGGTTAAAACAGGAGAATAAAAAAATACCCTACCACTTATTTTTTGGACGGATGCATATCCAATGTGTTGATCTCGCTTTTGTATTTAGCCGGAAGTATCAGCGCTTTCAACACACGGTCAAGTTTTATGTGACGCATCATTTTGTAAATCGGAAGCAGCGGATATAGCGCCGATACCCGACGGATGTTCAGCAATCTTTTAACTTCAGCCGGTACAACCACGCCTTGGGATTCGATCAGTATCCGATAGCGGAAACCGCCCAGATGTTTCCGGTACTGCTTAAAAAGATCTTTGGTAAAATCACTGCTGACCATATTGCTTTTCAGATGATCGGCCCGCATTTGCAGGTATTCATCGAAATTGGCAGGCAGCCCGACGAGTCCCATTCGGATTCCGACGCGGTGAAAAACATTGAAAACTTCGGTCTTCTCATCATGATCGAGTTCATGTTCAAGAAGTTCATAAGACCGGATCGAATAATCGATCAGCATAAACAGCACATCTCTATAAGCCCAATCGGGAATCTTCGCGCCGCGGCTGTTCTCAACATTGGAATGTATCGCAGAGATGGTATCGATCGCGCGAAATGCCGTGTCCATATCCGAGAATACGATCTTTCGTGCGTAGGAAACGGTCGAAAACAACCGGCCCAAGGGATCCGAAGGCAGCTTACCTGTGAAATACAGCCAATCGACAGCTTTGTTGAGCGCAAACTCGGCTGCCGCACCCGCAAAGATGAAAAGGATCGTATCACCGCTGCCCCATATCCGTCGGACAACCGAATCTTTGGCTACAAAATATTCCAAAATTCAAAATTAAAGTTATTCTAAATTCCATACATGTCAGCCAGATCGCTGATCCCTAAGGTAAACCACATGATGACGATCCCCAGAACGACCTTAACAGACATCGGGATCGCAAAACCTAATCTGGTTCGAAGCATTGCATTAACAGGTGGCAGGAAAAGGAGCGAAACCAACAGGTATGCAAAACCGGGAACCGGATGCACAAGTAAAAGGTTCAGTATCCCAATTGTAAATATCAGCAAACCGAAAAGCCAGCCCGCAAGATCGAAAAAACTAATTCTGTTAGTCATCGTTGTCCTTTTTAAAAATTATCAATTTTCAACTGTCAATTGTCAATTCGATTAATTAGTTCCACATCGTTCCGTGCAAGCCGAGAATAGTGCCCATCCATAACCCAATTATAAAAATGATGACACCGAGAATGTGTGCGATGATCCTCGCCGATCCACCGTTGCGTCCGTAATTAAAATCGAGGAAGTGAAAGCAAAATCCACCGGCGGCACCTGCGAGCGGCGTCACGATCAATGGTTGGATCATCCAATATTTTCCCCATACTTCGGGCGCGTTCGCACTCAGTACGAAATACAAAATTACGATCATCCCGATCGCATAACCGATCAGCATTCGCCTGAATAGCTGGCGGTTGATCATTCCCGTAAAAATTTCTGCTGTTTTCATGTTCAATGGTTTTAATTAATTATTTGTATTTAAAAAGTAGTTTGCGTTTCAAAGTAAAATGATAAAAAAATTTACCGCTGCGACCGGATCAGGTTTTCCAACGCTGTCAGATGTTCTTCAAATGCCTGTTTTCCCTGTACAGTCATGCTGATCTTTGTATTTGGCCTGCGGCCGATGAATGACTTTTTCGTTTCTATAAATTCTTCCTTTTCCAGCGCTTTCAAATGGCTTGCGAGATTGCCGTCGGTCACTTCAAGATATTCTTTCAGCGTATTGAAATCGAGTGCATCGTTCACAGCAAGAGCCGACATGATCCCGAGTCTAACGCGGCTTTCGAATGCTTTCTGTAAACCATTTATCAGTTTTTTCACTTCTCGTATCTCACATGCAAATAAATGCCGTAAATAATGTGCATGACGCCAAAGCCGAAAGCCCAGAATACCAGGCCAAAATCCGGATATTGCGCAGCAGCGAGCCCTATGGCAATCTGAATCATGCCAAGATACTTCATCTCTTCATAAGTGAATTTGCTTGCGACCAGCAGCGTCATTCCGTAAAAGAGCAGCATCGCCGAAGGGATCAGGCCGGCCAGTCCTTTTTCGTAAAGGATCAAAATAAAAACTGCCCCGGCAAACAATGGAATGGCCATATTGACGACGAGCCGCCTTGCGGATGGATTCCATAATTTTTCATTTTTTTTGACCGATTTTCGGTACGATAAAAAAATCGCGGTTCCGATCGCCAATATCAGAATTGCCATCGCCAAAATAAATAAGACGGAATCGTCAGTTTGCGCTGTCCGCGATTCAAATCCCGAATAGCCCGTGGTGTTGCCTGTCGGATAAATGAAATCATATGCAAGCCAGGCGCCGATCAAAGCATACACTCCTGCAAGAATCCCCGACCAGCCGGCCAGAGATAAAAATCTTGTCGACCGTTCCATCATCGTTCGGATCTCGGTCAGATCCCTGATATACTCCTGTTCGGGTTTCATATTGTTCACTTTGCGTTTCAAAGTTAATAATTTAGATTAAACTTCAAAGAAAGATTAAAAGAAAATCCGAACTTTATGAATTACGACTAATTTGATCAGCCTCAAATGTTGGAAACCGTGGATAAACAAAATGAAATCTACACGATCGGCCACTCGACGCACGATTATGAAGAATTTGTACGCGTGCTGAGGATTTATGACATCAGAGCAATTGCGGACGTTCGGAATTTTCCGGGTTCGCGTAAATTCCCGCATTTCAATAAAGATTCACTTGAAATAACACTTCCC
>CBDUBP010000253.1:0-3759 GCA_965365415.1 uncultured bacterium
TCTGCGGCAAGTTCACGAATGATCTTTTTAAGTCGGTTCACTGTCGTCGGGTCCAGGTTCGCGAACGGCTCATCGAGAACTATGACTTCGGGATTCCCGATCAGTGTTGCGATGATTCCGACTTTCTTCATGTTTCCCTTCGACAGGTCGCGCAGGTACTTGCCCCGCTTTAAAATTTCACCGTTGAAGAATTCTTCGTGCTTTTCAAGGAGCGCATCGACATCCGCTTTGTTCTGGCCACGCAGTTCGCCGATAAAGTAAAAATATTCTTCGGCCGTCAGGTATCCGATCAGAAATGTCTCATCGAGGAATGCCGAAGTGAACGGTTTCCATGCTTCACTCTCATTGACTTTAACGCCATTGCTTGTAATAAATCCGCTTGACGGCTGGATCAGGTCGAGCAGCAAGCTGAAAAACGTGGTTTTCCCCGCGCCGTTGTTTCCGACAAGTCCGAAACTTTGGCCTTTAGGAATTTCGAGATCAGGCATGTTCAGGACTGTCACGCCGTTGTATTTCTTCGATAGTTCTGTAACTTTTATCATATCAGTCGTTATTCTGTTTGTAAGCTTGAATGGTTGAATATTTTTCTGTTTTGTAAATGCGTTCGATCAGCGTAAAAACCTTCTCGCGAAGTGCAAATCCGACAAAGCCCGCAACCGCGACCAAGGCAAATCCGACCATCTTGCTTGCGAAAAAAGCGCCGATTCCGTAAAGCAGCATTGGCAGCAATAATTTTGGAAGCGATAAAAGCAAAGTCTTCGCATTGAAGGCTTTCTTATCTCCAAATGCCTTCTTGCCGGAATTCAGGTCGATTGCCGTTTTGGTGTATGCACCTCCGAGAAGCACCAGGTGCGAATTGATACCCATGTTATAGACGGCACCTGCCAAAATCATCAGGTAAACATCAACGCCAAAATAAAGATATGGCGCCGCAAGGATTGTAGATACAAATGTCGCAATGACGATCAGCCACCATTTACTGCTCAGATAATCGCGATATGGAATATTCTGCGTCATCATCAGATTATAATATGCGCTGTCCCAGCTTGGCACAAACTGTCCGAACGTAAACAGGAAACCGCCAGTCACAAATACTGCGGCGAACATGTGCATGATCGGATTGTCGTAAACCTCAACGATACCCGTAAAAAAGAACAATCCGTAAAAAAGGAACATGACGCTTCCGATTACAGTCGCGCGTGAACGTTTGTTGCGTTTGATCAGCCGAATGTCATTCTTTACAAAAGTGCCGACCGAACCAAATCGGTTAAGCCAGTCGAATTGTTCCGATTTAACCTCTTTGGGTTTTGACGACAGCCCCGTGTCGAGGTGAAGATGATGCATCAAATAACTGAACGTAATCCTGTAAAATACAACGGCCAGTATTAATGGAATGGCAAACGCCCAATAGGTGTCAAAAAAGGAATTGAAAATATGGATGGTATAATCAGTAATGTCAAACATATCATAATACTGAAGCATCGCAAAGACGGCGATCACCACCATAAAGACATAAAACAGATTGTCTTTGCTGTTAAGAATGATGTTTAGGGAATTGTTGAAATAGATGAGCGACATGATGCTTATCATCCATAAAAATGATGCAATCGGGTCGTGGCCTTCGATGAGCAAGACGATAAAAAACGGCAGGAAAAAGAACCAATGAATCGTATTAAATGCAGACACCATCGTTTTTGTAAGCGCGAAATTCACGATCGTCGATCGTTTAATCGGCATCACCAGCAATGGCTTGATGTTCATGACCGGAATCTTCTGCATCAGAAGCCTGAAAAGCAAATCCGCAACGACGTAATAGATCAAAAATTTATTGATAAACTCAAGCGGGTTCGGATTGTATTCTTCCTTTATGATATAATAACTGCCGGCACCGAGCAGGATAAAGAGTCCCATGAAGTACAAAATTCCAAGGCCCATTAGGATTTTTAGGAAAAGATTTTGTGCAAAAGAGGCAGATCGGACAAATGCACGCCATTCAAGCGTCAGGAATTTTCTGAACATTATATTTGGTTTTGCAGGTGTTTGTGCATAAAAGTATAAAAAAGTAACATTGGAGAAGCGCCAAAGTGACACGGACGCAAAACGACAAAGCAATACCTAAAAATGTTGTAACTTCTAATCGGTGTTGCTTTCGTATTTTTGCAAAAATTTTTTAGGATGTCGTCATTTTACAAACTTTCAATAAAAGAAGTCCGCCGCGAAACGCCCGATGCGGTATCGGTTGCATTCAATGTTCCGCCGGAACTTTCTCCAAACTACAAATTCATCGCAGGACAATATATCAATTTGAAGCTTACGCTCGACGGTGAAGAAATCCGCCGTGCGTATTCGATCTGCTCATCGCCCGACAGCGGTGAACTCCGCATCGCGATAAAATCGGTGTCGGTTGGCGCATTCTCGACTTTTGCCAACAAGAACCTGCGCGCGGGTGATGTGGTCGAAGTCGGCACGCCGGAAGGAAAATTCATCTTCGAACCTCAGCCCAACAATGTAAAGAATTACGCGGCATTTGCGGCGGGAAGCGGAATTACGCCTGTGATGTCGATTATGAAAACAGTCCTGGAGCATGAGCCGCAGAGCACGTTTGTCCTTGTTTACGGGAACAAATCTCCCGAACAGACCATCTTTCATCAGCAGCTCCACGAACTTGAACAGCAATATACCGGAAGGCTTTTCGTCCATTATGTATACAGCCAGGCTAAGGTCGACGGTCAATTGTTCGGCCGGATCGAAAGATCGACAGTCAATTTTATCCTCCACAACAAGCACAAGGAAATGGAATTCGACAAATTCTATCTGTGCGGGCCTGAAGAAATGATCAATACGGTCGCGACTGTTTTAAAAGAGCATAATGTCAAGGAAAAGGATATTAAATTCGAATTGTTCTTTGCGCCGAAAGCCGAGAATGAAATCGACACTTCCCTTGAAGGCCATACAAAAATCACGGTATTGGTCGACGGTGAAGAAGCGACGTTCGAAATGTCGCAAAAGCAAACGATCCTGGACGCCGCACTAAAACAAGGACTCGACGCGCCGTACTCATGCCAGGGTGGAATCTGCAGCAGCTGCATTGCCAGGATCACCGAAGGAACCGCTGAAATGCGAAAGAATGCAATTCTGACCGACAGTGAGATCAACGATGGATTAATACTGACGTGCCAGGCACATCCGACATCGAAAGAGATTACGGTTGATTATGATGATGTGTGAAGCGGCTGAAATGCTTTTAACGTCTATACTTTAACAAATAACGCGGCTTTTCCATAATCTACTTAATCCGCAAAATGGTAGATGCATTGTGGGTAGGGGAAGAAATGGGTAATCCCTATGGAATAAAATTGAATATTTGTTGAGGAAAGCACAAAAAAAATTTATAGAAGCATACATGATTCTACGGAAACATGGTCCATTTTCCTTTCTGCTGTTTTTGGACACAGTACCAAAGTTTAATTGATAGCCACGTTGCGATAAGTCTCATCTTTTTTTGCCGACTTAAGGTAAACTTTCCAAAACTTTGCCGATGACGGTTTGCGGTTCGATCGTGCGCATTGCATCTTCATACCCGGGTATGCTTTTATTTCCGTAGATAGATGTGGGAAGTCCGGGATATTTGACGCGATCGGATGTAATGGCATTTTCTTCCGGCTGCCTGAATGGTGCAAATCCTGTAAACGGATGCGTTGCGCCCCAAAGCGTGATGGTTTTGACTCCATAAATCGCTGCGAGATGGGCATTTCCTGA
>CBDUBP010000254.1:0-3734 GCA_965365415.1 uncultured bacterium
GGCGGTCGCCTCGTCGCCGCTGCTCACAACGATACCGCTTCAACTGCTTTCCTATCACATTGCCGTCATGCGTGGATGCAATGTCGACCAACCACGAAATCTGGCCAAGTCGGTAACGGTGGAATAGACTGATAATAAGGGATTTGTAAAGCGAGAATTTTTTCTCGCTTTTTTATTTGATGTGTTAAATATTTGTATTTTGGCTACATTAACTAACTAATCCCTACCAAATGAAAGTTTACCTCATTGTGTTGTCATTGTTTTTTTGTTGCCTGATGTCGGCGCAAAATACAATTTCAGGAACGGTAACCGACAGCAACAATCAGCCGGTTCCCGGGGCAAACATCCGGATCGTTGATGATGCCGGCGGAACGGTATCCGATGCCGATGGAAATTTCAGTCTTCCGACTACCAAGACACCGCCATTTACGATCGAAGTGTCGAGCGTAGGTTATGGAACTGAAACCGTCGAAGTGACAAGTTTCGAACGCCTTTCAATCTTGTTGATGGAAGAGGAAACGAGGCTTAATGAAATTGTCATCTCAGCTTCGCGAACCCCTGAACGTATCATCGAATCCCCGGTAACCATCGAAAGAATGGGGCCGGCGGAAATCAGGAACACCGCTTCGCCAACTTTCTATGAAGGGCTTGAAAACCTTAAGGAAGTACACTTCAACACGAGCAGTTTATCATTTAAATCAATCAACACCAGAGGATTCGCGACGGTTGCCAACACCCGTTTTATGCAGCTTGTTGACGGGATGGACAATTCATCCCCGGCGCTGAACTTCGTGCTTGGAAACCTGATCGGATTGTCTGAACTCGATGTGGCAAGTGTCGAACTTCTTCCCGGAGCTTCGTCGGCACTTTACGGCGCGAATGCATTCAACGGGATCTTGTTCATGAACAGCAAGAACCCGTTCATCCATCAGGGAATCAGCACTTATTTTAAGTACGGGCAGACATCGCAGGATGCAGCAGGAACCAATGATTATTACGATTTTGGTTTCCGTGCTGCACATGCTTTCACCAAACATTTCGCGGTCAAGGTCAACTTTACCTACATGCGTGCGACCGAATGGGTGGCAGACGATGCTAGAAGCGTCGACGTAGCACGTCGTTTTACGAGCGGTTTGAACCATTCGGAAGATCCGAATTATAATGGGCTCAACAGATATGGCGATGAAGCAAGCGCAAACCTTTTTAATGTGGGACAACAATTGGCGGCGTTAGGCTTGCTTCCAAACCCGGCACTTGTAAATTTTCTTCCGAGTTCCAACGTGAGCCGTACACCGTATCGCGAAAGGGATTTATATGACAATAAGATCGAAGCCGTGAAAACCGATTTTTCGGTGCATGTACGTCCGTGGGATAATGATATCGAGTTCATTCTTCAGTATAAACTGGGATTCGGAAATACAATCTACCAAGGAGCGAACCGTTACGCTTTGAAGGATTTCTTTATGGATCAAACGAGGTTTGAGGTCAAAGGGAAGAATTTCTTTGCCCGTGCCTATATGACAGGTGAAGACGCAGGAAATTCATATGATATGGTTTTCGCCGGACTAAACGTGAACCGGCAATGGAAAGCTGACGCAACATGGTTTGGTGAATATGCCGGTGCGTTCATCAATGCAACGCTTAACCCGGCATTGATCGGAGGGCAGTTCAGCGAAGAAGCGAAACATAATTTTGCGAGATCCGTTGCCGATACGGGACGTCTGATTCCGGGCACACCTGATTTTAATGCAGCTCTGGCAAGGGTAACAGCAGATCCGGATCTTCGTTCGGGGGCAAAATTCATTGACGATTCGAAAATTTACCATTCTGATGTCAATTATAATTTCCGTGACTTGATCGACATCGCTGAAATCCAGGTCGGCGGTTCGTTTCGTCAGTATGAAATGAATTCAGAAGGAACGATCTTTACCGATTACGATGGGCCGATCAGATATGATGAATATGGCATCTACACCCAGGTTCAAAAGAAATTTCTTGCAGAAGAGCGTCTTAAATTCACGGGATCCATCAGATACGACAAGAGCGAGAACTTCGACGGATTCGTTTCGCCGAGGATCGCATTCGTATATTCTGCCGGAGAATCGAAAAAACACAACTTCAGGTTATCATACCAAACAGGATTCAGGAATCCGACAACACAGGATCAGTACATCGGACTTGACTTAGGTCCGTATTCATTGATCGGATCTGCTCCTGATAACTTAACGAGGTATGTCGAAACACGCGGCGGCGGCGGAGTCCAGGGAACGATCTCGCCTGCAGGGCAAGCCATCGTTGGCGGGCCGACGGTGGACATCACAGGAACTCAGGCTTATAACAATTCTTATACGGTCGAATCGGTTGCGGCATTTCAGGCGTCAGGCGATTCATCGCTTCTTGAAGCTGTTCAAACAAGCATCGTCAAACCGGAACGCGTACAGGCATTTGAAATCGGATACCGCTCGGTAATCAACGATTTTTCTGTCGACATCAATGCATATTACAATATCTATAACGACTTCCTTAACCAGGCCAAAGTGTATACACCATATTATGGAGAAGTTGGAACCGAAGACAGCTTTACCGCTGTTGCAAACAACGACATCAGGCTTTTCAATGTGTATACGAATTCAAAGACAGAAGTTACATCTTATGGTGTAGGTGTAGGTGTCTCGAAGAAAGTTTATAAGGATTTTGAACTATCTTTAAACTACAATTACGCTGACTTTGAATTCGACCAGGAAGAAGATCCAAGTTTCATCCCTGGATTCAACACACCGAAACATCGGGTAAAAGGGATGATCGGAAATCCTAACGTTTTTGAAAATTTTGGTTTTAACATCAGCGTTCGCTGGACAGACGAATACCTGTGGCAGTCGAACTTTGTTGAAGGAATGGTTCCTGAAAATACCGTTCTCGACGCACAGGTCAACTACGCGTTTCCAAAGCTGAAATCAGTTCTTAAAGTCGGCGCGTCGAACCTGTTTGGCGAGGACTATGAGCAGGTTCTCGGAGCCGGCAAGATCGGATCGCTTTGGTTTGCACAGATAACAATCAATCCATAACAACAAAACAAAATGGTCATGATAAAAAATTTCAAATGGTTGTTGCTGCTTTCGCTTGTGATCGCATCCTGTAGCAGTGATGACGACAATAATGACGGTGAAGAACCACAGGTTCCAATCACGTCCGGCACCGCTGACGTATCGAAATTCATTTCGCTCGGAAATTCCCTCACGGCAGGATTCAGCGACAATGCCTTGTTTCGCAGTGCTCAGGAATATTCGTATCCGAACATCCTCGCACAGCAGTTTGCGCTTGCGGGCGGCGGCGAATTCCGTATCCCGTATGTGAACGATAATCTAGGCGGGCTTCTTCTGGGTGGGAACGTCATTCAGGGAACAAGGCTGTTTTTTAACGGAACCGGTCCGCAAAATGTACCGGGTGTGCCTACCACTGAAGTCACTGATCATCTGGAAGGAATGTACAACAACATGGGTGTTCCAGGCGCGAAAAGTTTTCATCTCGTAGCGCCCGGTTATGGAAATCCTGCAGGAGTTGCAGGCGGAAGTGCTAATCCGTATTATGCAAGATTCGCTTCATCAACTTCATCGACGATCCTTCAGGATGCTATGACCCAAAACGCGACTTTCTTCTCGCTTTGGATCGGGAACAATGATGTGCTGAGCTATGCCACATCGGGCGGTGCCGGAGTAAATCAAACCGGAAACCTC
>CBDUBP010000255.1:0-3696 GCA_965365415.1 uncultured bacterium
ACATGTCGGTTTTGCTCAACAGGGGCAAAGCGCGCAATATGATCATGTATTCGACAGAAGGTGGAATGGACATCGAGGAAGTTGCGGAGAAGACGCCACATCTGATCTTTACCGAAGAGATCGACCCGAATGTCGGTCTGCAGGGTTTCCAGGCGCGCCGCATCGCATTTAACCTGGGTGTTACTGGAAATGCATTCAAGGAGATGGTCCAGTTCGTAACCGCTTTATACAACGCTTATGTTGGATCTGACGCTTCGATGTTCGAGATCAATCCCGTTTTGAAGACATCGGATAATAAAATCATTGCGGTCGATGCGAAAGTAAACCTGGACGACAATGCGCTTTTCCGCCAGGCGAAATTTGCCGAGATGCGCGATATCCGTGAGGAACGTGCAATTGAAGTGGAAGCAAAGGCGGCCGGGTTGAATTATGTCGACCTTGACGGATCTGTGGGATGCATGGTCAACGGCGCCGGACTTGCGATGGCGACAATGGACCTTATCAAATATGCGGGTTACGAGCCTGCGAACTTCCTTGACGTCGGCGGAACTGCCGATGCGAAACGTGTCGAACTTGCGTTCAGGATCATTTTGAAAGACCCGAATGTGAAAGCGATCCTGATCAACATTTTTGGTGGAATCGTTCGTTGCGACCGCGTGGCGCAAGGTGTCATCGATGCTTATAAGAATATGGGCGATACGATCAAGGTTCCGATCATCGTGAGGCTTCAGGGAACAAATGCCGAGCTGGCGAAGGAAATGATCGACAATTCGGGAATGCCGATCCTGAGCGCAGTACAGTTTCAGGAAGCGGCTGACAGGGTGAAGGAAGCACTTGGGTAATTGATAACTGATACTTGATAATTAAGTCCTGCGAGAGCGGGACTTTTTTTGTGGTAATAAAAAATCCCGCTGGTTTGGCGGGATTTTTATTATTTGAAACTTTATTATTTCATTGGATTTTCATCAAAATTTACCATCCAGTTGATTCCAAATTTGTCTTTCAGCATTCCGAAATACGCACCCCAAAAAGTGTTGTCCATCGGCATTTGGACCTCACCGCCCTGGGCTAGCCCGTTAAAAATGCGGTCGGCTTCGTCACGGCTGTCAGCGTTGACCGATATCGTAATGGTATTGCCGGGGTTATAGGTCTGGCAAAATTCTTCAGAGGTGTCGCTTCCCATCAGCGTGGTATGCGGTCCGATCGGCAAAGAGACATGCATGATCATATTTCCCTGCGCTTCCGACATCGCCGGTTGTCCTTCCTGGGGCGGCATGTCTTTGAAGCGGCCGATATACGGAAATTCTCCGCCGAATACCGACTTGTAATGATTAAATGCATCCTCACAGTTTCCATTGAATGTGAGATACGGATTAATTGAAGGCATAATTGATTGTTTTAAATTAGTGGAATGTCAAATGTCGAATGTCAAATGTCGAATGTCGAATTCCAGCGAATCTCCATTCAACTTTAGTGTTACTTATTTTTAGGTTTGCCGATGTTGAATCTGGTTTTTCCCAAAACCTCGGAACGTGTCGGTTTTGCGGCAGGCTTTGAGTTTGATTTGCTTTTGGGCTTTTCAGGTTTATTTTTGGATGTGTTGGTGATCCCGGCAGTTTTGGTGTTCAGGTCTTTGGGAAATCGTTCCGCCGCCTGTTTACGGTTTTCTTCGATGATCTTCATTGGATCTTTTCGTTCCTCTTTCGTTCCGCGCAAATGGATGACCAGCCCGTTTAAAAAATTCCTGAGCACCTGATCACCACATTCAACATATTTCGGATGATCCGCATTTCGGAAAAAGTTGCCTATTTCGCCTTTTGATATCCTGAAATCTACCAGATTCAGGATGTCTACGATCTGATCATCGCGAAGCATCAGTGCCACGCGGAGTTTTTTGAATATGTCGTTGTTGTTCATCTAAAAGAATTTTTTACCAAACAACCAAAGATACGCTTTTGCAAAGTTTTCGCGCCACAAATTTTCGTTGTGCTTTCCACCTTTGACGATTTTTTCGGCAATGTTGTGATGATTGGATTTGTTTCGTACGATATATGCCATCCGTTCGAGATCGCGCTGCATGTCGTCGCTTTCGGAGTCGCCCGCCAGAAAATACATCTTCGCATTAATTGATTTTTGTGCTTTGGCAAGGTCATAAATTTTATCCGAGAACCAGAACGAAGGTGAAAAGATTCCGGCTTTGCCAAAAATTCCGGGAAATTTCAGGGCTGCATAAAACGATGTCAGTCCACCAAGCGAACTGCCGAAAATCGCGGTTTGTGATGCTCCGGGTTTGGTCCGGTAATTCTTATCGATATGCGGCTTCACGTTATTGATCACAAAATCGATATAGAGATCCGCATCGCCGCCGCCATGTTTGTCATTTGGAAAAGGTGTCAGTTCCGCAAGGCGCTTTTCATTTCCATGCTCGATCCCGACGACAATTACTTTTGCACGAAGGCTGTCCAATGTCTCATCGATCTGCCATTCGCCTGCAAATGATGATTTGGCGTCAAACAGATTTTGGGCATCGTGCATATAAATGACCGGGTATTTTCTTCTTTTCTGATGATAGTTTTCAGGCAGATAAATCCAGATCGTACGTTTTCCGCCCAGTTGTGGTGCGTCTATCGAAATCTTCCCGACACTGCCTTTCGATTGCGGAACTGCGCTGAAAAAGGCCAATAAAAAAAATCCGCAGATGATGCTTTTCATATGCAATTCGTATTTTAGCTAAAATTACCTCAATTATGAATACCTACGAACAAAAGCTCAGCCTGCTGTCGGAAATGATCGAATTTGCCCGTGTGGATGGGGAACTGCACGATCGTGAGCTGGAATTCCTCGCGATCGTCGCGCGCGAACTGCGGATTGAAAAGCCGGTATTCATTGAGATGTTCCGTAAATATCCCGATACGAAAGTCATCAAATCGGAAGCGCAGCGGATTCATCAGTTCTACAGGCTGGCACTCCTGATGCATGTCGACGGGCATCTTCACGAAAATGAAAACAAGACGATCCACGAACTCGGGATCAATATGGGATTAAGCCCTGCGGCGATGAACCGCGTGCTCGATATGATGAAGGCTTCTCCCAACGGTATGCTCGAACCGGAAGAAATACTCAATACTTTTAAAGAACAGCATAACTAAGCGATTTTTTCCTGAAGTGATTTGATTTCATCACGGTATTTTGCAGCCTGCATAAAATCGAGTTCCTTGGCTGCTTTTTCCATCGATTTGCGTGCATCGCGGATCCGTTTTTCGATCTCAGCCTTACTCAGGTATTGATTGTCAGGCTCGGCAGCCTTTGGCATCTGCGATTCGAGATAGTTGGTCGCCGCCGCGCTTGACGGAAGAACCCTTGCGGAGATTTTTTTATTCAGCGCCTGCGGTTCGATGCCGTTCTCGCGATTGTATTCCATCTGCTTTTCACGGCGGTAATTGGTTTCATCGATCGTTTTTTGCATGCTGCTCGTAACGGTATCCGCGTACATGATCGCCTTGCCGTTGACATGCCTCGCCGCGCGTCCGACAGTTTGTGTCAGCGATCTGTTGCTTCTGAGAAATCCTTCTTTGTCCGCATCGAGAATCGCAACTAAAGAAACTTCGGGCAGATCCAATCCTTCGCGCAAAAGGTTGACGCCGACAAGCACATCAAACAATCCTTTCCGCAGATCCTGCATGATCTCGACGCGTT
>CBDUBP010000256.1:0-3680 GCA_965365415.1 uncultured bacterium
TCATAGGATACTAAAAGTGTTCAATTTTTAGTCAACCTATTTTAGGACGATAGGGTGATCGCCATTGCTTATAACCTGATAATGATCGACCGGTTTATTTTACCGAGCAGGGAAATTCCGGATACGATACTTCAGTATGCGAAAGTTACGCAAAGCCGTTCCAATAAAGTTGCCCGTTCCACATCGGTGAGGGGCTACAAATTCTATACTGCCAACGATTTCGAGTTTTCCACTGACCGGGCATACATTTCCGAACCTGAAATCACAATTGAACATACGCTGCTGTTTAAAAACATTATCTCTGTCCGCACCAAGGACGAAGACATCACGCACAAACTCCTTTCCGGTCTGGGCGGCTTCAACTGCATTTTTTACCTGACTCTGGCATTCTCGTCAACGATAAGCCTGTTGTTCCTTTTCTTCAAACCTGAGATTTCGGAGAACGCTTTTTTAAACATTTGGCTCTTTAATGCATTTATGCTTTTTGTGCTCGGAATAATTTGGATCAACGTATAAGTTGACGAAAGCCCTGACACCGCTTCGGATGGCTGTAACTGTTGATTTACAATGTTATAATCCGTAATCTGCCAACCGATATTTTTTGTTACTTTATCAAAATTTCGGATTCTTTGGACATTCGAAACCTTGGAGTTCAAAAAGGACGACATTAAAAGCAGAAGCATGAAGAATCTTTTGAGCGTTTTATTAGTGGCGTTCGGCAGCGCGCTGAATGCACAAACCACCGTCATTCCGGATTATCGGTTTGAACAGGCACTTGTCGACCTGGGCATCGATTCGGACGGCACTCTAAACGGACAAATATTTACGGCGGATGCGTTGAGCGTGACGAGCCTGATCATGAACCTTGATGTACTTCCGAATTATCCCTATCCGTCAACTGAAATTGAGGGCGGATATATACATGATGTGACGGGCATTGAAGCTTTTACGAACCTAGAATCCCTGACCATCAATTTTACCATGATTGACAATATTGATCTTTCCACGCTCGTCAATTTAAAATTGCTGAATCTGTCCAATAACTTACTCTCGTCAATAGATGTATCAAATAATATCCAGTTGGAATACCTGAACATTTCAAGTGGAGGTGATATGTATCCTTATAATAGTTTTCTCGATATAGATTTAAGCAATAACACGAAAATCACCGTATTGAATGCGCAGAGCATCGGACAGATCAATTTAAAGAACCACGATTCGGGAATTCCAATATCAGTTGCTGTCTATTGCGAGTTTTGCTGGGGCGGGCCCGGATTTATAGAAAGAAATACGTGCATTATTGTTGACGATGCAGCGCTGGCGCAGGACGATGCCTTTCCTTATTCTACCTGGACGATTTTAAATGGCTCCTTTAATACCTACAGTTTTGCGGAAACTGACGAGAAATGTGCTCTATCCGTAGATAATGCCGACATGCAGCCGATTAAGTTTTATCCAAATCCGGTTGATTCGGGGATTATTCATTTCGCCACAGCTGACGATATTGCTATTGATACAATCCAGGTTTTTGACAGTCTGGGCAGATTGCTTTTTGAGAAAAACAATGTCGGATCTTCGGTAGATGTATCACATTTGTCAGCTGGGAATTACGTGATGAGGATTGCGATGGGTGAATGTATTCAAGCAGCGAAAATCATTATTAAATAAACTGCCGATTCACTTTTCGATTTTATTCGCCGGCTTGAAAGCTTTCGAGCATCGCTGCTTTTATGATTGATTCAAGTTCCTTGATTGGAGCTGAATTTGGGGGAAGCCCAAATAGCAGATGAATCTGGCCCGCAAAACATTTTTCCCTGACTTTTACGCCTGCTTTCCTGAGTTTCCCGGCATACGCAAAACCGTCATCCCGCAACGGGTCAAACTCAGCTGTAATGATCAATGTTGGAGGCAAACCACTAAAATTCGCGTTAAGGATGGGCGAGACTTCCGGATTCGATTCGTGGCCCGGTGCGTAAGACTCAGCCGCGAAATAACAAGCCGCCTTTGTTTGCCAGTATCCAACTGCATTGTCCTGGTAAGATTTGGAAGACTCCATATTAGTGCGTCGAAGATCGGCCGGAAGACCGTTCAGCACCTGCAGTTTTATCTTGCCTGCAATTCCATCGTTTTTTGCCCTGTGCGATACTACGGCTGCAAGGTTTGCACCCGCACTGTTACCCATCAGGATTATGCGTTTGGGATCTCCGCCGAAACTTTTACCATTGGCGGCAATCCATTTGAATGCATTGTAACTGTCGTTCACCGCAGCGGGAAATTTATGTTCCGGTGCCGTCCGGTAATCTACGGCAAAAACCACAGCGCCATATGTTTTTGCTTCCTGCCACAGAGAATGCTCCAGCCCGGGCAGCAATGGCGAAATAAAGCCGCCGCCATGATAATTAATGATTATTGGCAAGTCGTTTCCTTTTAAAGGATTAAATACGAGCACCGGAATGCTGTCTGAAGTCACCTTGATACGTGTCACATCCTCATTTGGATACGGGATGACCGGCGGGCCCATCAATTTGATCCTGTCGATCGGAATGCTGCGCAGCTGCTCAAGTGAAAGGTCTTCATTACCGATCATCTGCAGGAACTTCATCACTCCCGGGTCCGGAACTCCTGTCGTGCACGGCTGCGCATTCACTTGGAATTGGACAGACCAAATAAGTGCCAGCGATAATTTAATTGCTTTTTTGAAATTCATCGGTACGTCAAAAATTCTTACAAAGCTAAGCTTAATAATGAGGTCTAATTCAGACTACGATTTTAAATAGCGATGATATTGTGATTTACTTCCAAAGCAGTGATTCCATGCTGTGCGCAGAAGATGGAAGTATCGTGAAATTTAAACAACGACAAAGAAACATTTTCGTAATATTACTGATAAACAAGGCTGTAACCAATTCAAACCATCCTCACGAATGAAAATACAACTGACTTTAATATTGTGGGTTTGTCAGATTTGTGCCGGCCAGACAACTGCGGTGAATGTCTTTACGTCCGATATCGACAATTTCTGGGTGACATATGATAAAATCCATCAAACTACAGATTCCCTCGAACAGTATAGAATCCTTGAAGATCACTATATTCAGAAAGGCACGACAGGGTTATCAGATTTAATGCATGTGCGGAATTACACGCGGAAAGAATATATCGACGCGATCAAAAAGTATCCGCGTTTTTGGAATTCCATCCGACAAAATACTTCACGAATTTCAAATATTACTCCCGGCGTTGCTGACGATATCCGTAAAGTGCAGCAGCTTTATCCAACGGCAAAACCCGCGAATCTGTATTTCACCATTGGTGTCTTTCGTACCGGCGGCACCGTTCGCGGAGATAATATCCTGATTGGAAGTGAAGCGGCTCTTGCCGACCGCAATACCGTGATTGACGAGCTTCCCGATTGGCGAAAACCTTTTTATCAGCAGGGCGAACAAATCAACCATATTGGGCTGCTTGCCGCACACGAGTACATTCACACGCTTCAAAAGCCGATGGTACACAATCTTTTATCGATGTGCCTCTATGAAGGAATTGCTGAATTCATTTCGTGCAAGGCGACAGATAAGCCGTCGGCGGTTCCTGCTATTGCTTTCGGAAAGCTGAATGAGGAGGCCGTCATTGACCAGTTTGTCGATGATCTGTTTATCATGAGAAACAACGACCACTGG
>CBDUBP010000257.1:0-3667 GCA_965365415.1 uncultured bacterium
CCACGTGCATGTTGGTCTGATTCCGCTCATAAAAAAGGTATCCCGCCGCCGCAAGAAAAAGCAGCGCCAAGGTCCAGCCGATAAAAGCAGCTGCACCAATGCCGCGTTTCTTTGCATGTTTAAGTTTGAGTTTTTCACGGATACGCATATAGTTTCCGGCCGGAAGATTGGGAGCAAAACCGGACGAAAGGCTGATCATTGCATTTTCTATTGCTTCGATCTCATCGGCAACCTCAGGATGCTGCTTTGCCATTTTCACTACTTCAACGGTTTCGTCGGCAGGCAGGAGTCCGTAGACGTACAGTTCAAGAATTCCCGTTTCGATATAATCGCGTGCTTCCATTATTGATGAAGGTAGTTTCGCAGGTCGTTAATGCAATAGCGGTTGTTTGTCTTTACGGATTCAACAGGAATTTCGAGGATGTCAGCGGCCTCACGCTGCGACATTCCTCTGAAATAAAGCAGTTCGATGATCTGGATGCATTTTGGTTTCAGCTTTTTAACGAATTCCCTGATTCCGATTGCGTCAATTCGGCTGCCGGCAAAATTATTGTCGTCGTGCAGGTGTACGAAATTTTGTCCTGTCGTATTTTTATGGTCGGTCGTCCGAATTTTATCTGACGCTGTCTTTCTGGCGATGTTCAGCATCCACGTATAAAATCTGCCTTTTTTCTCGCTATAGGAGTCGATGTTTTTCCATATCCTGACAAAAGTTTCTTCAAGTGCGGCTTCGGCATCAGCACGGCTGCGCACCGTATTGCTGATCACGGCGAAAAGGCTTTTTGCATACACGTCGTACAGATGCGTGAAAGCTTTATCGTCTTTTCGTTTGATGCCCTGAAGAAGTTCTTCCTGTGTCATATGCGAGTTTATTACAAACTTACAAATTTAATAATTTCAAAATCGAAGTTTGATTTCACGCATCAACGGAATTATTTATTCGGCATTTTGCGGAGTTTATTTGTTCCCGTCATCATGCGAGAGTATGCGAACGACGCGCTGTGGGTATGGAATGTCGATGCCCGCCTTATCGAACGCGATCTTCAACCGTTTGCGAAGTTCCCCGGTGATCGACCATTGTTGTGACGGCTGTGTTTCAGCGACTACCTTGATGATGATTGCCGAATCGCCGAACTCATTGACCCTCAGAAAAACTGGCGGTGAAACAAGTTTGTCTTTCCAATCCGGATCTTGCGCCATTGATATGCCGACTGTATTGACGACATCGATCACCGTTTCAAGATCTGATTCATAGGCAATTCCGATATCAAGATTCACATTTGAGAAATCCTTCGTCATATTAGTGACCTTCTTGATCTCGCCATGTGGTACGTGATGGATGTTGCCGTTCATGTCTTTTAAAGTCGTCATCCTAAGTGTGATATTGATCACTGAGCCGTTGGTTCCGTCGAAATCAACGACATCGCCGATGCGGTATTGATTTTCAATTATGATAAAAAGTCCCGAAATGATATCCCGGATAAGATACTGGCCGCCAAATCCCAATGCAAGTCCGACAATTCCAACACTTGCCAGCACCGGGCCGATCGCGAGTCCGAGTTCGTGCAGAATCATCAGCAGGGCAACAACGATAAGCAGTATGCTCGCGGTCCAGGTAAAGATGTGGGTCAGCGTATTTTCGCGCTGACGTTCAGCAACTTCGGTCGTAAAGTGGTTCGACCGAACAGCAACCCGGACAGCTTTTGAAATGAATCCGCACGCAACTTTGTTCAATATATAGGCGACGATCAGGATCAGTGCGATCCGTATCCCATTGTCGAGCAGCCATGGGCCAATCCCCTCAAAAAAATCGTTTAAATTCTTTTCCATATTGTGTTTTTACAAATTTATCCATAGAAAAACCGTTGGGAACTTTAATTAATATGGTCTTAACAATTCACCGCAAATGCCTTCATTCGCATCATTTAACACCCAAAAAAGTTAAAAGTGGTATAACAAAAAGACTATTCCGCATTAAGAAATCTTTATCTTTGAAATACCCATATTTTAAGATGAAAGAAGAAACGCGGGATGGCACTCTTTTGATAAACCCCAACGAATACAGTCACGAAATTCTAAACCGGCTCCCGGCCGCTGTTTATACTTGCGATATTGCAGGACGAATCACCTATTTTAATGATGCCGCGGTCCGGCTTTGGGGCAGGACTCCGGAGATTGGACAGGATTACTGGTGCGGTTCGTGGAAGATTTACCGAAATGACGGCTCCGAGTTGCCGCTGGATCAGTGCCCGATGTCTGTTGCGCTGCGTGAAAAACGGGCGGTATATAACGAAGAGATCGTAGTCGAACGGCCCGATGGACAGCGGCTCAATGTTCAGCCAAATCCACAGCCTGTTTATGATTCGGAGCGAAAGATGATCGGTGCGGTCAATTTACTGATCGATATTACCGAGAAAAAGAAAAAGGATGAAACCCTCGCAGAAAGCCAAAGAAACTATCGCGAGCTTGCCGCACAGCTTGAACTAAAGGTTGCAAGGCGCACGCTTAAGCTTAAGGAAAGCGAAGACCGTTATTCCAAGATGATCGAAGAGGTTGAAGATTATGCGATCATACTTCTTGATGCCGATGGTACCATTCTTAACTGGAACCGCGGCGCAGAAAAAATCAAAGGCTATTCGGAAAAGGAAGTTCTTGGTAAGAACTTCCGGATATTTTACCTTCCCAATGACAGGAATTCAAAACTGCCTGAACGATTGATCGACGAAGCGCGGCGCGAAGGCAAAGCCACACATGAAGGCTGGCGGCTCCGCAAGGATGGAACCACCTTTTGGGGAAGCATCGTGATTACGGCGCTTCATGACGAACAAAACAATGTCATCGGATTTTCAAAGGTGACACGCGATTTGACTGCCCGCAAAAAAGCAGAAGACCAGCTTCGGGAGTACGCGCTTGATATCGAAATTCGAAATTCACAGCTTGAACGCTACCATAAAATGGTGGAAGAAGTTGAAGATTACGCAATCATCATGCTTGACTGTGACGGAACTGTCCAGAATTGGAATAAAGGTGCGCAGAAAATCAAGGGATACACGGAGAAGGAAATCTTAGGACAGAATTTCAGCATTTTCTATCTGCCTGAAGACCGACAAAAAGGAATTCCCCAAATGCTGATCAAAGAGGCTCAAACAAAAGGAAAGGCCACACATGAGGGGTGGCGCGTGCGAAAGGACGGATCCAGGTTCTGGGGCAGCATCGTCATTACGGCGCTGCATGACGACAAAGGAAATGTCATCGGATTTTCAAAGGTTACACGTGACCTGACCGAACGAAAAGAAATAGAAGACCAGCTCCAGAATTACGCCCGCGATATCGAATTCCGCAACAAACAGCTTGAGGAATACGCCTATATCGCATCACATGATTTACAGGAACCGCTTCGCAAGATCCAGATCTTTGCCGATTTGCTGCAGACCAACATCGATGATGAGGCGGCTGTCAAAAGAAATCTTGAAAAGATCAACTCCGCTGCAAACCGAATGACGATCCTGATCAAAGACGTCCTGCACTACTCGCAGTTGTCTTCACCTGAGGAATTCGTAGATGACGTTGATCTCAATGCCATTCTCGATAACGTTTTAGCCGATTTCGATCCGATGATTGAAGAAAGACATGTAACGGTCACGCGAACCGATCTTCCCCAAGTCAA
>CBDUBP010000258.1:0-3659 GCA_965365415.1 uncultured bacterium
CATGCCACTCCGATCTGTGCCATTGTTTCAATAAGGATTACTCCCGGAACGATTGGGTTATCTTTAAAATGCCCGGCGAAAAACGACAGCTCTTCGGAAAATTTGAATTTTCCCGAAATTGAGTTCTCGTCAACCGATAATATCTCATCCACAAACAGGAAAGGCTGCACATAAGGCAATCGTGAGATGATTTGCTGGCTGTCCATTATCGTAATCTTTCGCCTCCGTCGGCAATGATCGTCGTTCCTGTGATCCAATTGGCTTCCTCGCGAAACAATAAATAGGCAATATTCGCGACATCTTCAGGCGTTGTCAATCGCCCGTTGGGATTTCTTTTAATCGAATTCGCCAGTATTTGATCACTTTGCGGAATCATCCGCAATGATTTGGTATCTGTAACGCCGGCCTGGACGCAATTGCAGCGGATCCCTTCAGATGCCATTTCCACGGCGATGCTTCGTGAAATTGATTCCAGTGCAGATTTCGCAGCAGAAACTGCCGCATAATGCTTCAATGTTTTGGTGCTTCCCTCACTTGTATAAGCGATGATCCTTGCGTCTCTCTCAAGCATTCTGCGCTCGTGCAGCATCTTTGTCCAATCGTATAAACTTACAGCCATAGCTTCGATGGTCAGCATGATATCGGAGCCATCCAAAGATTCCGCTCCCGTGATTGGCTTCAGGCTTCCTTTGGCAATGCTGTGGACAAGGCCATAAATTTTTGCTCCATCCGATTGCCGTTCGATCTTATCGAGAATGCTTCCGCCTTCGCGAACCGCGTCTGCATTGAATGCCAAAACTTCAATACCCAATTTCCGGATGGAACTAAATTCGGTCTCTATGCGATCGAATTCCGCCCGTGAATCACGGTGGACAATGCACAGATTCATTCCGTGTGAAGCCAGTTTCTTGGCGGTCGCCAACCCAAGCCCACTGCTGCCGCCTAGAATGATAACCCATTTACCATTAAATTCATTTACCATTTTAAAAGGACTCTTTGTGCGGAAAACCCAGGCCCGAAACTCAGCATCAGACCGATTTCGTCTTCCTGCGGTTGCGTTCTCATGATCTTTTCCAAAACATAAAAAACTGTCGCGCTCGACATGTTGCCGAATGAACGCAGGATTTCCTTTGTAGCGGCGATGCTTTGACCGTGATCTTCGAAATAGTCTTCGACGGTCTGGATGATCTTTTTTCCGCCGGGATGAAAGATCAGATGGTTGAGATCGGATGCCGAAAGGCCATTCCGACTTAAAAACGGCGAGATGATATCATCAAAAAAAGTGGTGATCTTTTCGGGAACCTCGATATCGAGTACCATCTTAAGTCCACCGTTAGTCAGGTCGAAACCCATCATGTGTTCGGCATCATAAAAATGAAACATCCCACTGTCGATGATTTGCGGACCCGGAACATCTTCCTCGGATGACAACAAAACGCATGCGGCGCCGTCGCCAAATATTGCGGCACTGACGACATTTGCCATCGAATGATCATCAAGCTGGAAAGTTGCTGTTGGTGATTCGAACGCGATCACGGCCGCCCGTTTGCCCGGATTTGCTTTTAAGAATTCGGATGCGTAGATGATTCCCGAAATTCCCGCAGCACAACCCATTTCGGTCACAGGAAGCCGAATAATATCGTGTTTCAGCTGTAAATTGTTTATCAAATATGCGTCTACCGATGGGATCATAATACCCGTGCAACTTACGGTGATGATGAAATCGAGCGAATCGGGTGTCCATCCGCTCTGTTCAAACGCTTTTAATAGAACGGCTTCTCCCAACTTGATCGATTCGCGCTTATAGATCTCATTTTTTTCTTCAAATGAGGTTCGCGTAAAAACATCAGCAGGCTCCATGATTGAATAGCGCGTATCGACGGCAGCATTTTCAAAGATCTTCTTGACCTTTCGAATAAATCGTTCATCTTCCCCTGCAAGCCAATCGTCTACAAAAGGCAGGACGTCCTCGGTGTTTCGCGAAAATTGGGGCGACTCGCTGCAGGCAGTCACAATTCTTACACTCATTTGTTAAAGATAATCCATTGGTATCGAAAAGCCCAACGCCATTCGATCGAATATTTTTTCAGCTGAAGCTGCTTTGAATAATTTTCAAGTTCCTCACGTTTAAATCCTCTGAGGATTGAGACAAGCCCGTCGTCGCGCGACATATCGTTGAGAGAAAAAACGTGGCAGATCATCTTAAAAAGACGGTAGGCAACCTTACTTCTATGAAGATCATTGATGACAATGCCGACGTTTGCAATTTTCCGGAAAGTTTTTACCAGTTGGATTATTTCATCATCTTTAAAATGATGCAATGTCAATGTACACAGAACGATATCGCACCTTATCTGCGAAATTGATTCATCAAAAATATTTGCAACTTTGTATTCGATATTTGAGTGGTCCACAGAAAGCGCGACCGCGTTATTGATTGTTGCCGGGTTTGCATCGATTCCGGTCAGTCGGAAATCAATGTCGTGTATCTCGCCGTACTTTGCAAGCTCCCGAAGCATATCGCCGTTTCCGCATCCGACGTCGAGAATTAAATATTGACTCTGATTGTTTTCTCCGATGAGTCTTTTAACTCCGTCGATGGTAACCCGATTTCCACCCAAAAGTCTGTTGATCTTTGCAATTTTGTCCAATGCATCGATGAGCATTTCACCATCAAGTGCAAAATCGTCCATCATTTCGCTTGCATCTGACCGATATGTTGTATCGATGCTCATTCGGATATCGGTTTGCCGTGGGTCGACCTGATCAATACCGGAAGCAAAAATGGAAAGTTCGAAAGACATCTCATTATCATCCTGCTGATTTGCGGACGAAAAAGCAAAGATGAAATGATCCGTCCGCTTCGAAGCCGTTTTCTAAAATGGTGGTTCCACATACTTTTGTATCGATTTTCGGCTTCAGCACGTCGAATTTTGCCATTCAGAAAGTCAGTCGTGACCTCGGAAGCGATCTTTGCGCCATGAATTGCCATCGCCATTCCGTTTCCGCAAAGCGGATGTATTACGCCGGCACTGTCGCCGATCATCAGAATTCCGTTTTCGACGACAGGCTTATGATCAAAATTTATCTGGCTGATGGTCATCGGACGATCGAAAACAGGTTCGGCACCCTCAAAAATCTTTTTAAGATGCGGGTTGTTGCAAAGTACGTTTTCGCGAAAATGATCGATGTTGCCGTGTTTTTGAAAAGTATTGTAATTGGTCAGGTAACAGATGTTGACAAGGCCATCTTCGATTTTGGAAATGCCGCAATAACCACCGCGGAAATTGTGGAGCGCCACAACATCATCTTCAAAACTGGCCTTATAATGCGCCTTTACTGCAAGCCATGGGGACTTTCCACTGATGAAACTGCGGTTAAGTTTTCGGTCAAGTCCGGATCGTTTGCCGAATGCACCAATGACGACTTTCGCCCGAAGATTCTTGTTTGCCACTGTTTGCACGACGAATTCAGACTTTTCAAACTTTATGTCTGTGACATTGTCGAAGATAAAATTCGAACCGCATTCAATAGCCCGTTTATATAGCAGATGATCGAGCGCATACCTGCTGATCCCGATTCCGCCGAGCGGCAGGTCCGCTTCGATTTTACTTCCCGAAACCGTCGTGATCTCGAACCTGGAAATCCTGGGCAGATTC
>CBDUBP010000259.1:0-3650 GCA_965365415.1 uncultured bacterium
GAGACACTCCGAACGACTACAGTAGAGATTTGCCGCGAACATCCGGACCGGATCATCAACGAGATCAAGTCATTGAAAATGCCGGCACACCACGATGTCCGCATCGAGGATGTGAACATGAAGCGGCTTGGCGCGATGCTTTGGCTTACGCACGAAAAACAGCCTGAAGACTTCGAATCGTTATTGCAATTGCAGGGTTTGGGTCCGCGTACATTGCAGTCGCTCGCCCTTGTAAGTGAAGTCATTTACGGAACCCCTACCCGATTTGAAGATCCTGCGCGATTCTCGTTTGCGCATGGCGGTAAGGACGGGCATCCGTTCCCGGTACCATTGAAAGTCTATGATGAGACAATTTCAACCCTTAGAACGGCGATTGACAAGTCGAAATTAGGAAACTCCGACAAACTCCAGGCGATCCGAAAACTGACAGAGGTCGCACAGAATGCCGAAAAAGATTTTACCCCAAATAAAAACTTTGAAGCGCTGATCGAAAAAGAACGGCGCGAATCCTACAAATATGGCGGCCGCACTGTTTTCGGCGAGGCAAGACCTCCTGCTGCGGATGGCCAATTAAAATTAATACTATGATCGATTACAACCGGATTACAGTCAACGAAGCTATTATCCTCCAAAGCCAGTTGCGGGAAAGGACAAAGATCAAACCTTTCAATGATGAGATTTCCACGATTGCGGGAGCAGACATCTCCTTCAACCGTTTTTCTCCGAAGGTTTATGCCGGGATAGTGGTAATGACATATCCTGAAATGAAGGTTTTGCAAACATCACTCGTCGTGACGGAAACCCGGTTTCCATATGTTACCGGATTCTTTCCATTTCGCGAAATGCCGGCGCTTCAGCAGGCATGGGACCAGCTGACGGTCAAACCCGACATGCTTGTCCTCGACGGTCACGGAATCACGCATCCGCGAAAAATGGGAATCGCGACACAATTTGGAATTGCGAACAACCAGCCGACGATCGGGTGCGGGTCGACATCGCTACATGGAAAATTTGAAAATCCCGATATCAGGCGCTTCAGTTTTAGCGAGATAACGGGAAATGACGAAGAATTGCTCGGATACGCACTCAGGACGAAAAATGCGATAAAACCGATTTTTGTATCGCCCGGCCATCTGACCGATCCCGATACCGCTTTGGATATCATCAGGAACTGCTGCGGTCCTTACCGGATTCCCGAGCCGACGCGGATCGCACATCAAAAATTGGATCTGTTGCGAAATGGCGCTCTGCCGGCGGGAGTATATTACGAAACGGCGTAAAATCCCGAGCTCATCGCCAAAGTATAATGCGGAACATGTGCGGGCCTGTGGTTATATCTGCATTTAATATAGATCTCAATGTTGCGTTCCTGGAAACCATTGCGGTCGAAAACATGATCGATGACAATGTGTTCGCTGTTGCACTGGAGTTCTTTCTTGAATCTTTTCAACAACATCTCCTGTGATGTATTGAAGTCGCACATAAAACCATTGTCTTCAAGCACGTTGATGCTGATGATCGTTCTATTGGCTGTGAGTTTCTCATTCATGATGCTGCTTGCCATGTATTCCGGTTTGTAACCTACGTATAGCAGTTCTGGTTTCTGCGTCTGCAGCATTTGGATGACTGTTCGCAGGATCGTTCTTTTGACCCTGATCTTTTCCTGGTAGGCCGGCAATATGATGTCTTCCGGCAAACGCACCATTAAGGTGGAAGTGATGTTGTGTAATGCTTCGGCCATGATGATTGATTGATTTGTTAGACCAAAGTTGCAAGTTTTTGTGTTAATGCACGTTACACAATTATTATGCGTACATAGTTTATCGCATTTTTAATCTATAACTTTCAAATGCGTCCTCGAAAGCAAGTTTATTGATCCATTTTTGGCGAAGTGTTTCATCTTTGATCGACTCGATTCGTTCCGAAAATTCGCGCATCATCCCACTGACCTCAATAAAATCAAGCGTATGCTTAAATGATCCCAGCATGCTTTTGTAGAATGATTCATATCTGAGCTCACGCCTGGCAGAGTATTTCTGAGCGGTTTCGATATTGAAAAGCATCACATCGGCCAGCAGATGCGGATCAAGTCCAAGTGTTAAAAAATGTTTGATGTATTTTTGGGCGACGGAACGCCTTAAACGCGCCCGTTTCGATTTAACCGGAAAATATTCATTGGCAATTTTGAGTTTTGCTTCCTGCACCAATTTATCTTCCTTGGGATTAAAAACGAAATTGTAATACGTTTTTACATCGGGAAACTTGTCGTACAGCTCAAGAAGCTGCTCGGCGATCTGTTCTTTATCGAGCTGGTTTAGATATTTTTTAAGATCTCGTTTACTCATGCGGTTTGGTTAGTTGGCCGATGCGGTGTACTTTTGCCGCACCTAATTACAAATCTATGTTACGCCTATTTAAATTCGTCGCCTTGATCGAAGGGCTTTCGTTACTGCTGCTGCTGTTTTTTGCGATGCCGATGAAATACATGTTTGAACAGCCTGCATTTGTTCAGGTGATCGGAATGGCTCACGGTGTCCTTTTCCTGTTATATATTATGTTCGCCGTAATACTCAAAACAGAGCAAAATTGGGATGTAAAGACGTTTCTGATCATCTGCCTTGCTTCGGTCGTTCCTTTTGGAACGTTTTGGGTCGAAAAGAAGTATCTGTCTAAGACCGCGTAAACATTGCGATTGCATCCTTGATGATGACATCATGATCGAACGCCGCGGCCGGCATACTATCGATCGGGAACCATTGTGCCTCCGCTGCGTCGTCTCCGGCCATGGCGCTCGCACTGTCTTCAACCATCGTCACAAAAACAATCGATACAGTTCGCTGCCTCGGATCGCGGCCTGGCTTGCCGTATGCTGCCAATTGACGCATTTCGCCTGCAGCTATCATGGTTTCCTCCTTTAGCTCGCGGCGCGCCGCATCTTCAAGATCCTCGTCGACTTCCACAAATCCCCCGGGAAGTGCCCATTTTCCCTTGAACGGATCATTACCGCGCCTGATCAGAAGCAATTCATTTTCGCGTCCAACATTGCGGAAGACACAAATGTCGACTGTGACGAATATCTCAGAAGTTCTTTTCATAGTTGCTGAAAGTTCAAAAAATTACCTTAAAATGGCGATTCAAAAATAGTATTTATAGCTTAAAAGTTAAAAACATTAAATCTAATGTTTTATATTTGCATGAATTGTTTTGAAAAAAACGTGTAACCACAAACGGATATGACAGTTATGAAGCAACGCATACTTTTTTTGTCTTTTTTCGCCTTGTCGATTCAGATCGGAACGGCACAGGAAATCCAAACTGATACCATCAGTGACCAAATCGTCGAGAACGATCCGGAAAGCTACAACCGATGGAGCATTGAAGCGAGCGTCGGTCAAAGTAAAGGCATCAAGCCATATGCTCCGGGTTATTTTTACAGCAATCCTACCGAGCACATAACTTTCGATATCAATCATTTCAACATCGGTGCACGGTACATGATCAGCCCGATTTTCGGAGTAAAAATGGATTTTGCTTACGATATCCTGGAAAATCAGGACGGCTCTGGAAGTTTGCCATTTGAGCTGGAGCATATGGGCGTTGGGCTTCAGGGTGTTGTCAATGCCGTTAGGCTCTTCAACTTTACTGAGCGT
>CBDUBP010000260.1:0-3567 GCA_965365415.1 uncultured bacterium
TCATCGGAGGAAACATTTCTGAAAATGCAGGCGGCGCACGGGCTGTAAAATATGGCGTTACGAAAGATTATGTCCTGAATCTCGCAGTCGTCCTTGCCAATGGGGAAATCATCAAAACAGGCGCAAATACTTTAAAGAATTCGACGGGTTACAATCTGACACAATTGATGGTCGGAAGCGAAGGCACCCTCGGCATCATTACTAAAATCGTCTTAAAGCTATTGCCCGGGAATAAGCACAACATTTTGATGCTCGTGCCTTTTTTCAATTCGTCGGAAGCGTGCATGGCGGTCGCCGATATTTTCCGCGCGGGCGTTGTTCCCAGCGCTTTGGAATTCATGGAACGCGATGCGATCGACTGGACGCTTAGATACGTCGAAGGCATCAGCATCCCGATCAAAGACAATGTCCAGGCGCACTTGCTGATCGAAGTCGACGGCAACTATCCCGAAATTCTCTTCAATGAAGCTGAAAAGATCACAACAGTCCTCGAAAAATACAGCATCGACGAAATCCTTTTTGCAGATACCGAAGACCAGAAAAATGCTTTGTGGAAGATGCGTCGCGCCGTCGGTGAAGCCGTAAAGTCGAATTCGATCTATAAAGAAGAAGATACGGTTGTGCCGAGATATGAATTGCCGACACTTCTGCAGGGTATCAAATCGATTGGAAACAAATACGGATTCAAATCGGTTTGTTATGGCCATGCGGGCGATGGGAATCTTCATGTCAACATCGTCAAAGGCGACATGTCTGATGAAGCGTGGCAGACTGAAGTCCCGAAAGGCATCCGGGAGATCTTCGAACTGACGGTTTCGCTTGGTGGCACTTTATCGGGCGAGCACGGCATCGGGTACGTCCAAAAAAATTATATGGATATTGCCTTTAATCCAGTTCAATTGCAATTGATGAAAGGCATAAAAGACACTTTCGATCCGAAGGGAATCTTAAATCCAGGAAAGATCTTTCCTGACGTGATAAATACGTAATTCTGCGTATTGCGAAACGATCATTATCCCGATAATTTTACTTCAGGAATTAATCTGATATCGGATTATTTGCTTTAGTTTTTTTTGGGAAACGAAAAACCCACTATCACAGTGGGTTTTTTACTTTAATCGCGCTTGCTTTTCTTTTCGCGCTTTTCAGCTTTTTTCTCTTTTGCAGTTTTCGTCGGTTCTTTCTTGACGTTTTTCCGCGTATCTACTCCTTTGGCCATATAATTTGATTTTAGTCGGTTTTCTAATTAACGCCACAACGGCGATTTTATTAATTGAGATTAAATTCTTTCTTGACGTCACCTGAAATGCACTCTTTGAACATATCCGTAAGCAAAGTATCGTCGGCAACAAACATCTTTGATTCATTAGCGGAACGGTACGCGAGGAATTTTGCCTGGTAAACAATCAGGAAACTGTTTCTGTGCTTTTCATAAGCAACGGATTGTGCACTGAACTTAGTTTTATATGATTGCTGGATCTGGGGAATTTCGGCCGTAGTTAACTTCCGGAAATAAGTAATCCTCAAAACGTTTCGATAGGTGATCAGATTCCATGTCTTGCCATCGAATTCCTTCGCGTCGGAAACTGAATATTTTGCATTGGTCAGGCTATACCGCAGCTTGTACTCATCGTTTTGAAAGGCTTTGTCGAGTTTGTCATAATTGACAGCATCATTCGGTACACAGCTCATTTGAAGAATCCCTTCGATATCCATGTTATAGATCGCATCGTAAAGCTTTGCAGCCTGCCCGGATAACGAATTCTGCTGTGAAAAACAAAGAGTGGTAAAAAGCAGGATGAAATATCTCATCGTAATCTTTTTTATCAAATATAAAAAAATCCCCGGCGTAATGCACGGGGATTCTGTTTATTGATTTTGGAATTTAGTGTCCGACCAAAACCCATTCGCCTGAACTAAGCAGTCCTTCGGCTTTCTTATACTTCATCGTCTCAGTCTTGCCGCTGATAACATGTTTGATCGTCACATTATCATTGCGGTTGATCTTCGGCATTTCCCTGATGATCGTTTCCGTCACCTGACGCGGCTGTGTTTGCCCGGCTTCGCGGTTTCTGGCAGCAGCTTCATCCGTATTTGGAATTTCATCTTTCGACGTGCGGTAGTTTTCTTTCGTCTTGACCTCGCGCGCTTCCTGGATGTTCGGCTGGTTCTGTTGCGGAAGATCGCCCTTAAACAGGAACGAAATTACTTCTTTGTTGACACCTTCAAGCATATTTTTAAACAGGTTGAACGCTTCGAATTTATAGATAAGCAGCGGATCCTTTTGTTCGTGAACCGCCAGCTGGACCGACTGTTTTAATTCGTCCATTTTGCGAAGATGTTTCTTCCATGCTTCATCGACGATGGCAAGAGTAATATTCTTCTCGAAATCAGCAAGTAGTTGCCTTCCTTCTGTTTCATATGCTTTTGGAAGATCAGTCACCACATTAAGTGTTTTGACGCCATCTGTAAATGGAACGACGATCCGCTCGTAATGATTATTCTGGTCTTCAAATACATTTTTGATGATCGGATAAGCTTCGCGCGCACTTCTTTCCGATTTTTCGGCATAGTAGTTCATCGCTGCTTTATAGATTTTGCCTGTCAGTTCGTGCTCCGGCATTTTCTCGAATTCCGCTTCGGTTACCGGTGAAGTGATCGAGAAATAACGAATCAGTTCAAATTCGAAATTCTTAAAATCATTCGAAGCTTTATTGTTGGTCACGATTACTTCGCAGGTATCGTAAAGCATGTTCGCGATGTCGACTTTCAGGCGTTCGCCCTGCAATGCGTGCCGTCTTCTCTTGTAGACGACTTCCCGCTGTGCGTTCATGACATCATCGTATTCCAGCAAACGCTTACGGACGCCAAAGTTGTTCTCTTCGACTTTTTTCTGTGCACGTTCGATCGATTTGGTCATCATCGAATGCTGGATGACCTCGCCTTCTTTCAGCCCCATGCGGTCCATGATCTTTGCAACACGCTCAGATCCGAACAATCGCATCAGGTTATCTTCAAGTGACACGTAGAATTGTGAACTTCCGGGATCTCCCTGACGTCCCGCACGGCCTCGCAGCTGGCGGTCGACACGACGTGAATCGTGACGTTCGGTACCGATGATCGCCAAACCACCTGCGGCTTTAACTTCCGGCGTGAGCTTGATATCCGTTCCACGGCCTGCCATGTTTGTTGCAATCGTTACCACTCCGGGTTTACCGGCCTGCTCAACGATCTCAGCTTCCTTTTTGTGAAGTTTCGCGTTGAGGACGTTGTGGTGGATATTACGCATTTTAAGCATCCGGCTCAGCAATTCGGAAATTTCGACCGATGTCGTACCAATCAATACCGGACGTCCTGCCTGAGACAATTCGGTAACATCGTCAATGACAGCATTGAATTTTTCGCGGGTGGTCTTATAGATCAGATCTTCCTTGTCCTTACGTGCCATTGGACGATTCGTTGGAATCTCAACAACATCGAGTTTGTATATCTGCCAAAGTTCGCCTGCTTCGGTGACGGCGGTTCCCGTCATACCGGCAAGTTTGCTGTACATCCTGAAATAGTTCT
>CBDUBP010000261.1:0-3561 GCA_965365415.1 uncultured bacterium
CAGGTCGTATTCGACTTCAATGATCTCATTGCCTGGTTCACGCGTTTCCCAAAGGTCGACAAACCCGGCTTTCCACATAAAACGGTTTCCTTTGTTTCCGTCCGGCCCGACGATCATCAGTCCGTTGCCTTCAAATCCTTCAGCGACGATCTGGAAATTGGATGTTCCGGCATTCGTGCTTGTTGTTGGATCTGTACCATTGGTGGTAGTGGTATAATAATCTCCCTGACCCGGTGTCTCCCCTAAAATGTCTGCACTTACATCACCCACGGTCATCGAATTGAAATCCTGGTAATCAAGCACCTGTGCTCCTGCAAAAGACCCGCAAATTAATGCAGCTGAAAGTAAAAGTTTTTTCATAAGTTTTGGTTTAAGATAATGTTGTACAACGGGATAAAACTATCTAAAAAATCTCTATTTCGCTCAGGAATCTTTACGAATTTCTAGAAATTTTCAATAGCGTTAAGGTACAGGTCAATCTAATGAACCGCAGGCAATTACAAAATAAAAAAGGATGCCAGACGAAACTATTCGGCAGAATCAACTTCAACGTCATCTTCTTTTTCCCATTTACCGACCACAGATGTGGCAAGCGCATTCCCCAAAACATTGGTCGCGCTGCGGAACATGTCGCAAAAATGATCAATGGGCAAGATCAGTGCAATTCCTTCAACCGGAATATCGAACATACCGCATGTCGCCGCCACCACTACAAGACTGGCCCGCGGCACACCTGCAATTCCTTTGCTTGTAAGCATCAGAACCAACAGCATCGTAAGTTCGGTTCCTGTCGAAAGATCGATCCCATAGGCCTGGGCGATGAAGATACTCGCAAAAGTCATATACATCATGCTGCCGTCGAGATTAAATGAATATCCAAGCGGAAGCATAAACGATACGATCCTGTCCTTGATTCCGAATCTTTCCAGTTCTTCAGTAAGTTTTGGAAAGACCGCTTCGCTGCTCGTTGTGCCAAAGGCAATGATCAACGGACTGACAATGCGCTTAAGCAAAGTGCCCAACCGGTTTCGCAGAAAGATGTAGCCGATGATCAGCAAGATGACCCAAAGCGACGTTATGCCGACCAGGAATGATCCGAAATACTTGATATAAGTGAGCAGCAGGTCGTCGAGGTCGCGTATCGCAAACACCGATGCTATGGCGCCAAATACGCCAAGCGGTGCGAAATTCATCACATAATTGACCATTTTCAGAATGATGTGCGAAGTTTTGTCGAGGGCTTTTACAACCGGCATCGCATAAGAACCGATCGACGCAGCGGCAAGCCCGAAGAAAATCGAAAAAACGACGATCTGCAAGATTTCGTTTGTTGCCATCGCTTCGACAACGCTTTTCGGAATGATATGCTCGATGAAATTCTGAGCCGAGAACGCTTTGGTCTTATCGGTGACCTCGGCAGCCGTTGAAAGATCGACATCGGCGAGATTCAATCCGACACCTGGCTGAAGAAGGTTGACCCAAAACATTCCTATCAGAAGCGATATCAATGATGCGGAAAAGAACCAAAGCAGCGCCTTGCCTCCTATTCGCCCAACGGATTTGATGTCGCCCAGTTTTGCAATCCCGACAACAAGTGTTGTAAATACAAGTGGCGCAATGATCATCTGGACAAGCCTGATGAAAATCGTCGCGAGCATTTTTATGTATCCGCTGAACTCTGCAGCCGATTCCGGCGACCAGTTGTTATGGATGTAAATTCCGAGGAAAGCGCCCAAAAGCATAGCAATAATAATCTGGACAGTAAGATTTGAAAGGAATGATTTCTTTGGTTCGTTAGTCATATTGAATTTGTTGCGGAATGTCAACGTCAGATTTGAATCGGACACTGATAACTCCTAAGTATAAATTTTATTTATTAGATAATAATCGGCAAGTACCAATGCGGCCATTGCCTCTACGATTGGAACGGCACGCGGAACCACGCATGGGTCATGCCTGCCTTTACCCTGCATTTCAACAGTATTATGATTTTTGTCGATCGTCTGCTGCGTTTTCATGATCGTTGATACCGGTTTGAAGGCCACGCGAAAGTAGATATCCATTCCGTTGGAGATGCCACCCTGGATGCCGCCGGAAAAATTTGTTTTTGTTTTTCCACCCGTATCGTAAAGATCGTTGTGTTCGCTGCCTTTCATTTTCGTCCCTTCGAACCCGCTGCCAAATTCGAACCCCTTTACTGCATTGATCGACAGCATTGCTTTGCCAAGTTCGGCGTGAAGCTTATCGAAAACAGGTTCGCCAAGGCCAATCGGAGCATTTCGGATAACACACGTAACAATTCCGCCGACGCTATCGCCATCTTTGCGGATTTCCCGGATCAGTGCTTCCATTCTCTCGGCGGCCGCAGGATCAGGGCAACGCACCGGATTGGATTCAATTAGCGAAAAATCGAGTTTCTCATAAGATTTATCGAGTGCAATAGAGCCGACAGACGATACGTATGCACTGATTGAAATTCCAGGCACGATTTGTTTTGCAATGGCACCCGCAGCAACACGGACAGCCGTTTCACGTGCTGAACTTCGGCCGCCGCCGCGATGATCACGGATGCCGTATTTTTTATCGTACACGTAATCTGCATGACCGGGACGATAAATATCCTCGAGATGCGAATAATCCGCAGATTTTTGGTCTGAATTGGGAATGATAAAGCCGATTGGCATTCCTGTGGTCTGTCCTTCAAAAATGCCCGAAAGGAATTTGACAGTGTCTTCTTCTTTGCGCTGGCTGACAATTGCCGACTGACCCGGTTTTCTACGCTGCATGTCGTTTTGGATCATCTCAAAATCAAGTGCGATTCCTGATGGACAACCTTCCATGATGCCGCCAATGGCCTCGCCGTGAGATTCGCCAAAAGTGGTTAGCCTGAGAATTTTTCCGAACGAGTTTCCTGACATGGCCGTAAAAGTAAATAAATAAAAGTAAATAGCTCCAAAGTAACACCCGGGACGGCGCCGACTCAGCGCAGCCAAATCCAAAAAGTTAAGGCTTGTGATCTTCTACTACAGAAAATCTGCATATTATCCGTTCAGTCTTGCAGTTGTCAATTATCACCTGTCAATTCTCAATTATGCGTCAGTTTATCTTTGTTAATATTGCTACAATCACTACGACATTTTATTTGATAAAACTTAATTTTGTTTACTAACTAATTTTAATCATATGAAAAAGATTCTTTATGTGATCTTGCTTGCCGGCCTCACATTCGGTATGCAGGCGCAGGAAATCCCAAGGAATGCGTTGGGATTGCGACTTGGAGATAATGATGGTTTTGGCGGCGAAATATCGTATCAGCGTGGCTTCTCGGGCAATAACAGGCTCGAATTGGACCTGGGATGGCGTGACCACAAGCATTACGATGCTTTGAAGCTTGTAGGTATTTACCAGTGGGTTTGGAATATCGACGGCGGTTTTAACTGGTATGCCGGTGTGGGTGGCGGACTCGGAACTTACGAGATCGACGACGAACATGATGTATTTGATGATGATGACGAAAGCGGTACATTCCTGCTTTTGGCGGGTGATATTGGTATCGAATAC